>JBAQMM010000200.1:0-18778 GCA_049302815.1 Anaerolineaceae bacterium
GCTCAACTGGGAAGAGGCTGACGCAAAAATAGTTGTCAGCCTCCAAAAAAAAACAAAAAAATAGCGATCAACAGGCCGCTATTTTTAATATGTTATGGGCAATACTCAATAATCCCCACTCCACTTCCACACCGATATGGCGAAGCGAACGCAGCATCCTGCCAACCTCCAGGGTCAATCGCTCAAAAGCTTGTCTGCGTAATTGATCTAAAGTGGGGCTGAATTGAATACTGCGGACATACTTCGATTGCGTACAAACTTCCCTGGCAGGACACCCCTCACATTCCAAGCTACCATAGACCCTCCGCTCCAACATGAAACCTATCGCGGTCTTCACCTGGACGCTTCTCTCAAAGAATAACACCTTGCCCTCAGGATAGTAATGTCCTAGCTTGATGTACCCCGTTTCAATCAGGTATTCCAGGACTTCGGTGAATACCGCCTGAATTCTGCCTTTTAATTGATGATTCGAAAATCCGGCCGGTTCCCCCACTGATCCACATGAATGGGATGTTTTCCCTCACCGCTTTGGCAATTCGCCGCCTAAAGTAAATCTGCTCTGCATACGCATACACGAGCACTTTCAAAAGCATCTTCGGGTGGTATCTACTCGTCCCCCCCTTTGTACTCTTTCTCAATCACTGACAAATCCATCTTTCCACGCTGGGCGGCAGCAGTTGGGGTTGCCCCAGTTCGTATGCCTTGAATATTACTTCCTTTCATCCCCTTACTCTATTAATCCTTTCTTAATTTAAAAAGAGGCCAACCTTTTGGGTCAGCCTCTTCTCATTTTTCAATCAATCAACCAATGTCTTGGCGTAGAAACCTCTATCCTTGCCAACAATGTAGGCTGTATTCTCGATTTCAAATGTGTCTGTCAGGCGGATATCCGCAGAGGAAGACCCAACCATCACTGTCATCTCTCCGGCTTCAACAACCCATTTCATATCGACGTCAAGAAATGCAAACTGGTCAGCACGCATTGAGAAATGAACAGTCTTCGTTTCTCCAGCCTTAATTTCCACGCGCCTGAAGCCTGCCAATTCCCGGCCCGGCCTGAGCATACTCGCCAGCTCATCCCTGACGTAAATCTGGACAACTTCTTCACCATCCCGGTCACTGGTATTCTTGACATCTACGGACAAGTTAATGGTTCCGTCAGCTTTTACCCGCTTATCAAGCCGCAAGTTCGAGTACTCAAAACTTGAATAGCTCTTGCCTTCACCAAAGTAAAAGAGCGGATACTTGGAGCCTTCGACGTACCTATTTAGAGCCATCGCTTTTACTGCTCGATAGCTATTACCATAGCGATGCATGGCATAGATGGGGACTTGGCCCGCATTTCTCGCGGCAGTAATTGGCAATCGCCCGGCAGGGTTGTAGTCGCCAAACAGTACATCCGCCAAAGCCTCTCCGCCCGTATCGCCAGGGAACCAGTTTTCGATGATGGCGGGATAATTCTCAGCAATGAATTCGCTGGAAAGCGGTTTTGCATCCATATGCACCAGCACTGCAGGGGTACCTGTTTCGTAAATAGCCTTGGCAAGTTCTTCCTGAACGCCTGTCAGACCGATGTCATTGCAGTCAATGCCCTCACCGGTGGTACAGTAGCTTCCCCATCCATACTTCCCTCCGACGGTGAGAATGACCACGTCCGCTGACTTTGCCGCCTCAATAGCCGCGTCAAAGCCCTTTCGGTTGGTACCGCCAATGTCACAGCCTTTTTCATAAACAATTTCAGCGTTGGGACACTTAGCCTTGATAGATGCGAGGATGGTCGGGGTTTTGACTCCGAACATCATTTTTATTGCCTCTGTCACGGCTGGATCTTCCTCACGGACATCGCTTCCTTCAAAGAGCGGTGCCGTAGGGCCAGCACCTCCGCCCACATTCATATCGGATACTCCAGCCATCTCAACCATCACCCCGCCCAGAGCCATTTCCATGGAGGCCACATAGGTATAGCACCCGAACAAAAGGCGGAGTGAGTCTGCATGCGGACCTATCACAGCAATCTTCTTGGTATCCTTGCTCAGAGGCAAAATTCCATCATTCTTTAACAAGACGATGGCTTCCTGGGCAGCCTTAAGGCTGTGTGTCCGGGTTTTCTGAGCATCGTAAGCTTGGGGAATCATTTCTCTGCGGGCAAGCGAATTCTCAAACAAACCGAGCTTAATCTTGGTGGCCAATACCCGGCGAACGGCTCTGTCGATATAGGCCACATCCAACTTTCCTTCATTCACCGCGTCAGCCAGAGTCTGGGTATAACCGTAGGGCATTGGTAGTTCCACATCAAGCCCGGCTTTTATAGCCTCTACGCCGCCTGTAGCGGAATTCTCGCTGACTTTCAAATCTACAGTCCGGTTGATTGACATATAGTCAGAGACGACCATGCCTGTAAAACCCATCTCTTCGCGGAGTAGATCATCCAGGATGTGCTTGGAGGTGATGATCATCTCACCATCAATGGTTCCATACGAGTTCATGATGGCCGCCAGGCCTCCCTCGGTAATGGCAGCCTGGAAGGGTTTGGCAAAGACCTCACGCAGTTCTCTCGGAGGAATCGGATTAGAAGCCATATTTAGACCGCCATCCGCGAACCCATACCCCAGGAAATGCTTGGCTGTAGCCACAGCACCATCCTTAAGATCCCTGCCCTGAAGACCCTTGGTAAAGGCAACACTCATTGCTGCGCAAAGGGTTGGATCCTCACCGTAAGTCTCACCGACTCTGCCCCATCGCGGGTCACGTGCCACGTCCATCACAGGGGAGAGTGCTTGTCGAACGCCGACAGACAACATTTGTTCCCGAATGATATCGGTCATCTTCTCAACAGTCACTGGATTCCAGGTGGCGCCAAGACCAATAGCGGATGGGAATATGGTCGCCCCAGCGGCGTTCATGCCGGTTAGGGACTCGCAGTGCAACAGCACCGGAATGCCCAGGTCATTCTTGGCTGTGATGACGCCCTGAGCCTTGTCAGCAAAATCAGCGTTGCTTTCTACCGATGGCGTCCCACCAAAACCGGTGATCTCACCAATCCCGTTTGGAAAATTGGCAAGATTGGCTTCGACATCGCCTATGACCATGGAGCATTGCAATTGGGCAATTTTTTGCTCCAGGGTCATCTTCAACATCAAATCCTCCACGCGTTCTGCAATGGATTTATTTTTATCTAGATATGTTTGCATGGTAAATCTCCTTTTTTGAATATCATCACGATTAAAAACCATTCTACAAAGCGATGGTTCCAGCCAGCAAGTCCTTGTTTGCTGAACTGTTGCCAATGTATATCCCATAATCCATGTGTTCCAGTTCCCAGGCAGCAGTTGCGGGGTTGTACCACTTAAACTCTTCGATCGGGCAATTTATAGACACATCTTTGGACTCACCGGGTAAAAGTTCCACGCGGGCAAAGCCGCGCAGCATCGAGACCGGAAAGCAGGTGCTCCTGCCGGTACCACACACAACCCCTCTAGGACCGTCGCAGAACAACATTGCAGATAGATTATGTCTCTCGCTCCCGCCCGCCCCATATGGGACCACGTTGTAATGGAGGCAGTCGTCCATTCCACTCATGCCAGCCTGCAGATCCTCCATCGTCATCTGTCCGCTCATGAGATGGACTTTTTCTCCCAAGGTCAGATCTTGAACAATTTCTTTGGCTTTCCTGGTAAACGAAAGCCGGTATTCTTTATTGCATTTCATTATCACTGCCTCCACATCTAACTCTGCTTTCGAGGTTAAAACCATTCTTTTAGGCTCTGATACGCCGATTGATATTTCGGATAAAGCTGGTCATAGAATTTCATATTTGATTCAATTGGCTTAATACTCTTGACTACTGTAATCATTTTCTGACAACCTTCGTCTACGGACTGGTAAAGTCCTGCCCCGACAGCCGCCAGGATCGCAGCACCCAAGCCTCCACCTTGATTGGTATTTATTTCCTCTATCTCAGTTTTGAAAGTATCTGCCAGGATCTGTTTCCAAAGATAGCTTCTGGCACCTCCGCCAATCACCCGGATATGCTGGATGGGAATGTTCAAATCTTTGACAATTTCAAGTGAATCCCTTAGCCCGAACGCCACGCCTTCGAGCACCGCCCGGGTCAGATTTCCTCTCCTGGTATTCATATCCATGCCCAGGAAACACCCCTTCGCGTCCGGATCAGGATAGGGAGTTCTTTCTCCCAGCAGGTACGGCAAAAAAATCACGCCGTCACTTGTCCCAGCAGCGTCCGCCTCCTCCAGGAGGGTATCAAAATCCGCTCCGGCTTGGGCTTCATCAACCCACCATTTCAGGCAGCTCGCAGCTGAAAGCATCACTCCCATGGTGTGGTATTTACCATTGGCATGGCAGAAGGCATGCAGCCTGCATTCCGGATCGACCACGAAATTCTGATGAGCCGCAAAGACAACGCCTGATGTTCCCAGGGTGACCGATACAATGCCTTCTTCCACAGTGCCCGTCCCAACCGCACCTGCCGCCTGGTCACCGGCCCCACCCACAACCAATACTTCTCCAGTCAATCCCAGGAGCGCCTTCACCTCTTCGCTGACTTTTCCTGTGACCTCATATGATTCGTAAACAATTGGCAACTGGCTCTCATCCACCCCCAGGTAATCACACACTGGTTTGGACCATTGTCTATTCCTGACATCGAACATCAATGTACCCGATGCATCCGATACGTCAGTGGCATAATCGCCCGTGAGCTTATAGCGTAAGTAATCTTTTGGGAGCAGGATGTGCTTGATTTTGGCAAACAGCTCAGGTTGATTCTTTTTAATCCACAGCACTTTGGGCGCGGTAAAACCGGTCAAGGCCTTGTTGCCGGTATACTCGCGCAACAAATCTGACCCAAAAGCTCTGGTAATATCCTCACATTCCTCTTCCGTCCTCTGATCACACCATAAAATAGCCGGAAACAACACCTCATTATGCTCATCCAACGCGACCAGACCGTGCATTTGCCCGCTGAATCCAATCGCCGCGACGCTGTCAGAAGGGATCTGATACTTCTCCATCAAATCCCTGATCGCAGTTGCTGTCTGTTCCCACCAGTCATTTGGATCCTGTTCTGCCCATTTTTCCTGGGGATAATAGACCGGATACTCCCTGGAAATATCTCCCACTATTTCATGGTCGCTATTGATGGCAAGAACTTTTACAGAGGATGTGCCTAAATCTATTCCAAGGTAATACATAAGAACCATCCTGACTCAGTCCTTGTAGATATATCGATTAACGATATCTTCCAGCATTTCTTGGCGCCCTGAGTGGTTGACGATCTGATCGTGTTCCAAAGCATATTCTGCCAGCCCGTCAAAGTCAGTGGCGTTTTCTACAATCTTCCTGCCAATGCCGTCATTGTATGAAGCGTAGCGCTGGTCAACAAAGCTTTCCAGTGCCCTATCGTTCAAAAGCTTGTCTGCCACCAGCAATCCTTTTGCCATGGTGTCCATCCCAACAATGTAGGCGATGAACAGATCGGAAGGCTCAAATGAGCCTCTTCTGACTTTTGCGTCAAAGTTCAAACCACCGGGTGCAATACCGCCCTGTTTCAGGACTTCATACATGCACAGGGTGGCATCATAAGCATTGGTCGGGAATTGATCGGTATCCCAGCCTAATAGCATATCGCCCTGATTGGCATCGATGCTGCCGAGCACGCCATTGATCCTGCTCACATTAAGCTCGTGTTGGAAGGTATGCCCTGCCAGTGTGGCATGATTGGCTTCGATGTTCAACTTGAAATCATGGATCAGGTCATATTTCCACAAAAAACCGAGTACCGTCGCGGCATCGAAGTCATATTGGTGCTTGGTGGGTTCCTTGGGTTTAGGTTCAATTAAGAGCTGCCCGGTGAAGCCGATTTTATTGGCATAATCTTTCGCCATTCTCAAGAATTTGGCATAATTATCCAGTTCGAGCGCCATGTTGGTGTTGAGCAAGGTCTCGTAACCTTCGCGTCCGCCCCAAAACACATAGTTTTCACCGCCAAACCTTTTGGTAATTTCCAAGGCCTTTTTTACCTGGGCTGCCGCGAATGCGAATACATCGGCATTTGGAGAGGTGGCAGCGCCGTGCATGAATCTGGGGTGACCGAACGCGTTGGTCGTCCCCCAAAGGCACTTGATCCCGGTTTCCTTCATTTTGATTTCAATCAAATCAACGATCACATCCAGGTTTTCGAGCTTCTCTTTCAGGGAACTGCCTTCCGGCGCGAGGTCAATGTCGTGAAAGCAGAAGTACTCAATGCCCAGCTTGCTCATCAATTCAAAAGCAGCGTCCACCCGGGCTTTGCTCAATTCCATGCCCTCCAAGTCATTGTAAGGGCGTTCCATGGTAGCCTGACCAAATGGATCAACGCCTCCAGCCGTCATGGTGTGCCAATAGCTCATGGCGAAACGCAGATGGTCCTTCATTTTCTTCCCAGCCACCACTCTGTTGACATCATAATATTTATAAGCCAGCAAATTCGTGGAATCTGGTCCTTCATATGTTATTTGATTGATACTTTTGAAATATTCCACCACTTAAAATCTCCTTATCAATTTTCTCAAAATAAAGCTGCCGGTAAAGTAATCTGCGCGGGCAGCCTTATGCTCCATGTTTAGTGATTTAAACTCAGCTTTTTCTGATATTTTTCATTGGCGAGTTGGGCATTCTGTTTATTTAATTTCGCTTGTTCAAAGGCTCCTTGATTCGCTGATACAGCCAGGAGAACGAAAAGCATTAGCCCAGTCGCAATATCGCGTATGGTCGCGGAGAGACCCATCGCGACGAAACCATTTGTGATCATCTTCATCGTAAACGTACCCACCAACACACCAAAAGTGAGATTGCAGAATCTGGTGAGGAACATTGCCAGGAACACGCCCATAAAAGCGTCCATCATGATCGACATTGAGCCAAGTGCTCCGACGTTTCTGACCTCTCCCGCGGCAGAGCCATACAAGACCGCTGCCACTCCCAGGAATGCTCCGCTGATAACAAAGCAGGCAAACTTGATCTTATCCGGATCAAGTCCAACCTTATTGGCTATATCCTGATTATTTCCAAGCGCACGCAGATTATGTCCGAAAGCCGTGTTGTTATAGATGAGGTAGAATGTGACAATTACGATCGCGAGGATGACATAGTCGTAAGGAGGGGTCGCCAGATAAGTCAACTTACCTGGAATAGTGACCCCTCCTTCGAAAAATATTCTAGGGAAGGATTCAAATATCAAAGTCAACCCAATCGTAAGAACAATCGAAGGGATCCTCATCTTATTGTAGAGAAATCCGGTGATAACTGAAAGAATCAAGGCAACAGCAATTGTGAAGAAAATCAATCCCACAATACCCGTATCGGTAAGTTTCATCAGGTTTCCACCAATGATTGTTGAGCACAAAACCACAGCTCCAGCAGAAAAGTTCATATTGCCTACTGTGAAGGTCAACATCAGACCCCAGCAGATAATTGCGGGAGTGATGGATTGCTTCAGCGTAGTCAGGAGTGTCCTGGTATTTAGGAAACGTCCTCCAGTCAGTACCGTAAAAATCAACAGGACCGCCGCGGGTAAGATCAATGTTTCCAAGTTACGAACGATGAACTTTTTTACTGTTTGGCTTTTCACTAGATCACCTTCAATGGTTTCAATTCAAGAAATAGATTATTTGAACAGGTCAGCATGCCTGGTTTGAATATCCTCAACGGAATAAGTCTCTGCCATTTCCTGATAATACGCAAAATCAGCATCTGGATTGAACTTATGGATCATCTGGGCGACTTCTTCCACAGTGTATACGGGAATTTCGCCGTCAACATATTTGACATAGGTGTTAAATTCTTCGGTATTATTCAATTCAAGGAAGGGACGGTACAGGGTAACGGTGGTGTCAGGGATAATTCTGGTTCCATCAGCAATGTAATTGTACAGAACAGCAAAACCAACCATCGTGGTGCCGTATTGACCACCAGCGATCCAGGCAAGGTCACCATTTTCGAAGTATTCACCAGTGCTCTCTTGAATGTCGATGGTCGCATATTTCACCTTACCGGTTAAGCCTTCTGTGCGCATAACCTGGTAAACGCCTTCACTTCCACCAGTGGCAAACAGTCCATCCATCTCCGGGAAAGAAGCTGCGAATGATGTTACTGCTTCTGCAAAAAGACCCATGCTGTAATCGTCTGCGAGGAGCTTGGCATCACTCTTGGAGTTGATAAAGTCAATGGCTGCCTGTGCGCGGTCATCATGTGTTTTTGAAAGACCTTTGGTTATACCGGCAATGGCAAAGTTTCTGGCTCCGGCTTCATACAATGCTTCAACTGCTTTGTAACCAACTTCATAGTCATTTTCACAAATTGCACCAAGATAATTATCAAAAGCTGCCATCTCTTTCGCCACTTCTGGTGTAGTTGGCTCTGACTGGATCATGACCACCGGAACGTCCCCTGCTTTTTTGGCTGCATCCAGATCGGCGGGGCTTGCTCCCACCATGATGATTCCGTCAATGCCAGTCTGAAGGGAACTTTCAATAACGGTAATAGTATCTGCGCTAAACCCGGTCTCAAGATATACAAACTCAATATTAAAGGCCTCCGCCAGGTAATCCATCGCGTTTTTCATCTGGGACCCAAGTTTGTCGGTAAAACTGGCATAAACCAGGGCAATCTTATACCTTGGCAAATCAGCAGGCAGGCTGCCCCCGCTAACAACAGTCTCCTGGCTTTCAGTTGTTTCGGCTGGAGCCTTAGTCGCTTCGGTCGGGGCTTCGGTTGCTTCCACCGGGGTTTCAGTTTCTTCAGCTATTGGCTGAGCACCACCGCTGCATGCCACGAGACTAAATACTACGATCAGGGTTAATGCAATTGTTAATAGTTTCTTCATCTTAAACCTCTCTTTTTTTATTTTTTTCTCTATGTTTATTGGTCGATCATGTTCACAAGTTATTTCTAGATATTTGCCTCCATATTTCAGTAAAGATTCTTATGGTTCTTTTCTTCTTTCAGGAAACAAGTTTTCCTTTGCTGCGGTCATATGAAAGACCAACGATAACCAGGAAGAGCACACCTTTTAATCCATTCACCAGGTTCGGATCCAGCCCCCAAATGATCAAGCCATTGGTCAGAAGCGTAATCGTAATGGCGCCAATGATTGTGGATCGAATTCTGGCGGTATCACCGCCTGTCATAGGAAACCCACCCAGGACAATGGCTATCATGGTATTGAACTCCATCCCACTTCCAGACTGAGCGTTTACAGTGCTCGATCTAAACATCATAAATACAGATGCAATCCCAACACATACGCCGAGGAATATGTAGGCAAGAAATTTTATATTGTCAGTTCTTACACCAGCCTGAGCAGCGGTTGAGCTGTTGCCACCGATAGCCTTCTCGTATTTTCCGATCCGGGTATATTCAAACAAATAAACTCCGATGGCAATAACGATAACTGCAACGACCGCCTTGACTGAGGCATTGTTAATGAATTTGTACTCATTGAACGGCACGATTATTTCGGAACTTGAGACAACCGTCGCGAGGATACCCATACAGATCGTGCGCATGCACAAAGAGGCAATAAATACGGGAACCTTGAAAAGGATGGATGCGCCTCCGACAATCGCACTGCAGGCCACACCGGTCAGAATACAAGCCAGGATTGAAACCCACAGAGGCGCGCCTGTTTTGGTGATAAGCAGTGCCCCGACAAGCTGCGCGACACCGGCAGCAGCTCCCAAGGAGAAATCCATACCGCCGTGCGCGTAAACAAAAGCAGCTCCAACAGCGATGATGGTGATGGCAAAGGCTTGATTGATCAGGTTTTCAATATTGGAAGGACTGATGATTTTTCCACCAGTTATGCCCAAGAAGAATAAAAAGATAAATATGAGCCCGGCAAACGGAAGTACTTTGGCTATTTTTTCTTTTCTTTTAGCTTGCTGGTCCAGTCGATCCTGGACTGCCTGTTCACTTTCTGAGTTGCTTACAACTGCATTTTCCATTTGACCCACCGCCTAAATCATATATTGAATGACATCTTTTTCTTCGATGTCCTTGCTGCGTGTGAATTCCTGCGAAATTTCACCATTTTTGAATATCAACATCCTGTCGCTCATCCCGATCAGTTCAAGGAGCTCCTCGGAAATCATAATGATTGCTTTGCCTGATTTTTTAAGATCGTCAATCAGTCTGTACATATCTGCTTTAACACCAATATCAATACCGCGGGTTGGGCAATCAAGGATCAAAATATCGCAGTCCTTGGCAATCCATTTGGAAAAAACCACTTTCTGTTTGTTTCCACCAGAGAGCTCTTTACAAAGCTGTTTTTCATCCCGACATTTGATACTCATTTTCTGGATATTCTCTTTGGATAATCTTTCTTCCGCGGAGGGAGGAATAAAGCCCGCCACCGTGGAAAGAATTTCCAATGAAGGGAGCGTGATATTGCTTTTGATGGATGCATCAATAACAATGGCTTCCTTATCTCTGTCCTTGGATACATAGCCTATGTCATTTTTTACGGCTTTGTAGGTGTTATCAATGCGAATATTCTTTTGGGTAAGTTCCACATATCCGGTGATGGGCTTTTCTATTCCATAAAGGACTCTCCCCAACTCATGCATACCGCTGTTGGAAAGACCACCGAACCCAAGGATCTCGCCTCTGTGCAATTCCAGGTCAATGTTTTCAAAGTATGGGCTCAGGGTTACCTGGTGGGCTCTGAGGACAACATCATTGGTAAGCCTTCCATCATAGTCACCCCGGAAGTAACTTCCCTCAAGGTCTCTGCCTACCATAAGCTTGCGCATCAGGTCAATCGTCATTTGATCTTTGTTCAGAGTATCAATGATCACACCATCGCGGAGAACAGTGATGGTATTGCACACCTCTATCAATTCATCGAGATCATGTGAAATGAATAGAACCGCTTTGTTTTCATCGTGCATTCTCCTGATCAGGTTGTAAATGATCGTGCGGCCTTTTTGGGCGAGAGCCGTTGTGGTTTCATCAATGATCAGAAGATTGGGATGGTCCACCATGGCTCTGGCGACCTCAACAATTTTTCGATCTTCAAAGTTGTATCGGTCAATCATTAGTTCAGCCTTGATGTCACCTGCTCCGATCTCATCAAGCACAGCCTGGGCGGCGCTGTTGATTTTTTTCCAATCAAGCAACCCCAATTTGGTGAATTGACCCAATCTGCCTGCAAAAATATTCGAGGCAACCGTAATTCCGGGGATGGTTCCCATTTCCTGAATGACCATGCTGATCCCCTGCTGTTGGGCATCGACCATGTTGCGGGGTTTGTAGGGTTTTCCCAACAGAAAGAACTCTCCACTATCTGCTGGTTGGGCACCCGCTATTATGGATGAAAGGGTTGACTTCCCGGATCCGTTCTCACCAATCAGACCGCGGACTTCCCCTCTGCTTACCTCAAGGTCAACGTTGACAAGCGCCCTGGTCGGACCAAAGGCCTTGTATATCCCTTTTGCGTGAATAACCACTTCATCGTTCATGCATTAACCCTTTTCTGTATCGATTATTTATTTGTTACACTTGTTTATCCATCTCTGACTGACAAAAATAATCCACTTCTGCGGAGGTTTTCTGGTTTTTTTCATTCATAGCGAATTGTTTGACATGAGTTAAGTAATCTTCTTACAAGTGAAATTCAAAATTTCAGAATGCTCAATACAATTAGTTCATAAACAAGTATCTGACGAAGAAAAGTCAAATTAATTCAGGTGAGAATTGCTTTTGTTTACTTATGCAACATATTGTATGTAATAAATTCGCAATTGTCAAGGGGATTCCGCGAGTTATTTGAAGGGACAATTTCACAAATGCAAACTCAAGAATTGTTGAATGCTGATGAAGCGAAGAGCTTCTGGTTTGAAGGTGACCAAGTAAAAGTATCAGAGGCCGCCACGGCGATTCCTGACTTCAGCCTCTCCCGCAATGTATGAGCAATTTAGCCCCTGATAAGAGCCAATCCTCTCGTTAAATAATCGATTGGTATAAAAAAATTTAATAAAATACCCTGTCAACTGAGTCGATGTACTAAAAGAGAGCACCATCGACCAATCAGTCAAATTTCCTATTTTCAGGTGTTTTTTCTGTTGGATATATAAGGCATTTCATGTTTCAGAGAATGGAGTTTAATGGTATATTTATCCACAATAATGTGGAATAATAAAGTGTCATGTACTATTTAGTTGCCTTAGTTTGCATAATTATAGTTTATCTGTACACATCATACATAAAGGAGACTCGGTGCTACTAGGCGCAGATCAAACAATGGCCCGCCGTTATAATCGGGCTCAAGTATTAAATCGATTACGTATTCAAGGTTCTGCTTCACGTGCCGATCTGGCAAAACAAACCGGACTCACGCGAAGTACCATCTCAAGAATTGTCGATGAACTCAGCCAGGAGAGGCTGGTGCATGAAATCGCTGAAGCCCAAAATAAAAGAGGGCGCCCCGGAACTTTGCTTGCATTAAACCCATCAGGCGGCTCCGCGATTGGCATTGAGATCGGCGTGCATTTTATCTCCATCATGCTTACAGACTTCATCTCCACCCCAATCTGGCAGGAACGCCTTGAAATAGATGACCTGACCGATTGGGAAAGATATCTCTCTGAGGCTGAAATGTTGATCAACCAGGCTATCTCGATTGCGGAGCAAAACCAACTTCCTTTAAAGGGCATTGGTGTGGCCGTATGGGGGATGGTCAACCAATTTACCCACCTCATCCATTTTGCTCCCAACTTGAAATGGCGCGATGTTCCTCTCGAGACAAAATGGAGGCAGTTGTATCAGGTTCCTGTGTTTGTTGAAAACGACGCCAACGCATCCGCCCTGGGAGAATATTATTTTGGATCCGCTAAAGACATTGATGACTTCATCTATATTAGTGTGGATATAGGTGTAGGCTCTGGCATCATCTCAAAAGGACGCCTGTATCGCGGAGCAACCGGCTATGCAGGAGAAATAGGTCACATCACCATAGACCCGAATGGCGATCTGTGCAGTTGTGGCAAAAGAGGCTGCCTGGAAACCAAAGTCGGTCGCAATGTGATCGTCGAAAATTATAAGCATCTTGCCCATGTCGAAAACATCACATTGGAACAAATCATTCAACGAGGTCAGGCTGGCGACCCATTAGCAAAGAAAATATTTGAAGATACCGGCGAGATCATTGGCTCGGGTATTGGATTTGCTGTAAATCTGCTGAACCCAAAAGCCATAATTTTGGGTTGGTCCCTTAATCAGGCATTCAATTTAATCATCCCTGGTATTCGCCGCTCCATGACCAAATCCTGTTTACCCGACTTATGCCAGGATTTGATCATAACCTCATCCATGAACGGTTTGGATGACGCTCTCTTCGGCTGCATCGCGTTGGTTCTGGACGAAATCATCCGGGAATCTATTTGATGAAGCGGCCCATACAGAGAGAGTGGATTTAGCCCAAACTGAAATCATTTAGCCCCTCAATGTAAAAACGGGTCATGCTTGTTGTAAAAAGAGTTGTTGAAATAATCTATCTTAGAAAGGGCAGCACAGTCAAAACGAGACTGTGGATCAAATTAAAAATGAGTGAATTTCAAGGTCTTTCCACGTCGGTTATCGATAACGGCATTTTGAAACTGGAGTACCTGACCAACGCGGGACCCCGCATCGTCCGGCTTTCTGCTTTTGGAAAAGATAATCTATTTGCTAATATTCCTTCCCAACTAAGCACCCCTTTTGGTACCTATTCATTTAGAGGAGGGCACCGCCTGTGGCACTCTCCTGAAGCCATACCCCGAACGTATATACCCGATGACGATAGCATCATTGTGGAAGAGTTGCCAGATGGTGTAAGGTTGTGCGGCTCAACTGAAAATGGCACTGGGATTTCGAAAACCATGGAAATTCATATACTGCAAAATCAACCTGTGGTGCAGGTAAGCCACATACTCAGGAATGACAACCTTTGGGAAGTTGAACTCGCTCCCTGGGCAGTGACCATGTTCCAGCTGGGCGGAATCGCCATTCTCCCCCAACCCAATGGTAAGGTGGACGAAGACGGATTGTTGCCTAATCGAAATCTTGCCCTATGGTCCTACACACAAATAAATGATCCTCGTTTGACTCTTCGGGATGATTTTATTCTCATCAGAGGAAATCCCGGCCTTCCTCCTGTAAAAATTGGTTATTTCAACCCTGAGGGAGCGATTGCTTATTGGTTGGGTGGCATTTTATTTCGTAAAACCTTTGATGCTTCTGCTGGATCAAGCTACCCTGATTTGGGCTGTAACATTGAGGCATATTGTAACGACCAGTTTTTGGAAGTGGAGAGCCTAGGACCATTATCCAAACTCAAGCCAGGTGAGTCAGCAAAGTTCGATGAAAAGTGGGAGCTATTTCCAAGTCTCGATGTCCCCTTTCTTTCAGAGGAAATTGTTGCTGAGCTTAACTTGGCGCTTAACCAGTAATAATATCGGGGAACGAAGTTTAGCGATCGGGAAGAGTGGGGCGCAGATAATTAGTGTTTTGTGTGACTGCCGGCGACAAGCTAATTGCTTCCCATATATTTGATATTTAAGCCAACCACTAAATTTCCAGAAATTGATCCTGAGGTCACTTCTGGCTGGCGCTTCTGGGCGTGGGCTTGATGCTCTCCGACCTGATGAATAAGCACGCGAAAAGTACCTGGTGTTCCGGGCTTACCCTGATCTTTATATACGCCACCCTGTTCCTGATCAGCGGCAGCAGAGAACTGCTGCCCTGGCCTCGGCTTAGCAATTATTGATCCCTCGCCCTGATCCCGTTCGGTGAGGCTTTCATTGTGACCAGCCTCTCTGACCGCAAGAAGAAAGAGTAGAGGCAGACTCTTTAACTGAAAACTGGCGCCCAATAGAGCTCCAGTTTTTGTCAGTCAAGCCTGAAGTACATCCAATCCTTTGAGTTACGCCTGCCAGCCTTCCCGAAGCCGACAGTAGGTATCTTGAATGGCTTCAGGCAACACCCGCGTTTCACCAATCACAGAAATAAAATTGGCATCCCCGCCCCAGCGCGGCACCACATGCATATGCAGGTGTTCCGCGATGCCGGCACCGGCTGCCACCCCGAGATTGATACCCACGTTAAACCCCTGCGGATGGTAAACCGCTTTCAACACGGTAATTGCCTTGGCGGTCAGCGCCATCATCTCTGCCTGGGTTTCGGCGGGCAGCATCTCCAGTGTGTCGCTGTGCTCAAACGGAACCACCATCAAGTGCCCGCTGGTATAAGGAAAGAGATTTAGAATGACAAAAGCAGTTTTGCCTCGGTGGACAATCAGGTTGTCCGGTCCATCGCTGCGCTTGAAGGCTTCACAAAAAGCACACTCTACCAGGGACTTATCACGATCAAAATACTGCATACGCCACGGGCTGTAAATATGTTCCATGCAGTGATTTTATCGCAAAAATCACTTCGGGCAGGCTAATTTGACAGCAATTCTCAATATGAATTTGTCAAAATCCCTCCAAAGTAATTTCCGTAGATCAAGTATCCACTGACAAGGCTTATTTCATATAAACGGGTTAAACCGCTTGAAACACGCTTCGTCTGAGCGAAAGAGATAGGGATATTGAGGTAATGTTGCCAGAATTCCCAAGTGCTACGGTGTGCTCCACAGAAGAGCGCACCCTATACATTTTGATTCTCATAGGGTGTGCACTGATTTTGCTCACACCGGAAAGGCATGTTGAGGTAATGTTGCCAGAATTCCCAAAGAGCTTTTCCATATTGAGAATTGCTGCTAATTTGATCCACTTAACCCTATTGACAACCTCCCAGCGCTCATGTACAATATGACCAGTCAGTCACATCGACACAGATAGGACGCCATGCCCACCAAAACATTTTTCAACCTCCCCGTAGCCAAACGCAACCACATCGAAGCCGCAGCCATTGACGAATTCTCCACCAACCCCTTCGCTTGTGCCTCCATCACCGCCATCGTCGCCCACACCGGGATTGCCAAAGGCTCCTTCTACCAATATTTCGCCGACAAGAAAGACCTTTACGGGCACCTGCTTTCCCTTGCCCGGCAACGCAAACTCGAACTGGCTGCCAGCATAACCCCGGCAAGCAACAACCTGGATATTTTTGCCTACCTGCGTTGGATGCTTCAAATTGAAGTGCTGTTTGAACTCCGCCAACCCAAACTCGCCAAAATTGAACAGCGCGCCTTTCTGGAAAGGGACCCCGGCTCTCCCAAAGACCCTGAAAGCGCTTTGACCGTGGAAGATCTATCATACTTCAACGACTTTCTGGCTCAGGGAATACTGCATGATGACGTTGCCACCTGGGTCGATACGGAACTGGGTGCCTTTTTACTGGGTGGGGTGTATCACCAGGTCGGTCAGCATTTAATCAGCCGCCTGGGAGATCAAGCCAAAGCTATCGCCGATGGCAGCGTGGATATCCGCGAGGATCCCCTCGCGCAGGATCTTTTGGACAACCTGATGGATCTGCTTGAAGCTGGCATGGCACGTGACCCCCAAATCCGCATGGATTTTTTCTCCAAGTAGGCCGCGAAATACACGTCTTGAATGAGATGCGCGCCCATTTTGCGCACCATCCATTGGACTCAGGGATCCCCTCAGATAAGCCCGTAAAAACTACTGACTGACAGCGCTACGCGCTCGTGGGATGCACACCCAGGCAGGTACCAACCTGGTAGGCGCCGCGGATCCAACCATGGTCCTGTGGAATGGGTTTGCCTCTGCCTGCCACTTCCTCCAGCGGCACGCTGCTCATCGCTCCATCCTTGCGGCAGGCCATGCGGCTGAATTGACCCTGGGCCACCATGACCGCGCTCCATTCTGCCAGCTGGGTTGCCAGAAGCCGGTCAGCCGCGGTGGGAGTTCCTCCGCGTACCAGCGATCCAAGGATGGTGATGCGCGTTTGCAGTCCGGTGGCATCTTCCAGCCGGCGCGCCAATAGCATCGTCTCACCGGAGTAGTTCCTTTCAATCTGTTCCATTTCCTGGGAGACTAGGCTCTCATCCTCGCCCAGTTTACCCACCTTCTGCCTGGCTGCCCGTTCCATAAAGTCCACCAGTTCCTGTGAACGGGCATGTTCCGCCACGGTCACCAGTGAGAAGTTCTTTCCGGCTTGCTTGCGCTTAAGAATTGCCTGAATCACGATATTCATATCGTAGGGCAATTCAGGGATGAGAATGACATCCGCTCCGGCAGCCAAACCCGCGCCGAGCGTCAGCCAGCCGGAATGTATCCCCATCAGCTCGACGATCATGATCCGATGGGTGGCATTGGCTGTGGTGTGCAGGCGGTCGATCGCCTGGGTGGCAATTTCCCGCGCGGTGTCAAACCCGATGGCTTTGTCCGTTCCAGGAATGTCGTTGTCCGCTGCCTTTGGCATCGTGATAACGTTTAATCCGCTCCGCGTGAGGTGCAGCGCGGCCAGCAAGGTTTCCTTGCCGCCAATACATACCAACGCGTCCAGTTTATGATGATTATAGGTGTCTACTGCCCGCTGGGTCTGATCTTCACACCCGTTTTCAACCGGCATGGCTTGCGGAATACTGCGGCTTGTGCCCAAAATCGTACCGCCCAAGGTCAGAATGCCGGAGAGCACGCTTCCACCCAGATCCACGGTACGGTCTTCCACCAGACCGGTAAACCCGTCCCGAAATCCAATTAAATCCATGTGGCTGTTGCTGATAGCTTTTCCAAAACCCCGAATGGCGGCATTGACGCCTGGGCTGTCGCTGCCGGCTGTGAGAAGTCCAATTCTTTTTGGCATGTGCACCTCGCGTGAATGATGAAAGAAACAGGTTAATTATAGCCGCAATCAGGGATGACCATAACAGAAAAACGCCCTTGCGGGCGTTTCGGAGTCTAACCCATGCCGAGCCACAGAATCGAACTGTGGACACTGCGATTTTCAGTCGCATGCTCTACCAACTGAGCTAGCTCGGCGTCTCTTTCGAGTCAGTGGGCATGATTCTACCCGTAAGGCAGGCGCATGTCAAGCAAAATCACTTTTTGGCCGGGTCTCCCCGCCCACTCCTCCGGCATAACAAACCGACCCCAAGAACTGGGGTCGGTTGACTAAGTTAATATTGTCTGTTTTGTCTCTAAGGTTATCCGGTCAGGCTTTCGTTACTGCTGGAACTGCCTGTATCCTCAGTCTCCTGGCTGGAGTCCGGGGTAAGTTCAAGCCCGTTCCCCCACATTCCGCCGCCATGGGAGCCGTGCCCACCTCTGGACATTCCGCCGCCCAGGCTGCC
The DNA here is from genome assembly GCA_049302815.1 of Anaerolineaceae bacterium. Classification (GTDB taxonomy): domain Bacteria; phylum Chloroflexota; class Anaerolineae; order Anaerolineales; family Anaerolineaceae; genus Mesolinea. Next base: position 18,296 of record JBAQMM010000200.1, read on the forward strand.
CATCAACTGCCAGGTGCTCAAGTTTTCAAGTTGGGCAAGCAGTGCGTCTGCTTGAGCCTGGGTGATGGTGCCCTCTTCAAGAGCCTTTTCAATGGCTGACTGATAAGCCAACTTGATGGTCTCAACGAAAGTCGACGAACTTTCCAGGGCACGGCGTCCGGCAATCGCATCCGCTTCTTCCCGGGTAATGCTTCCATCAGTCACCGCGGCATCCAGTTCAGCCTGCTTGGCGCTTGCCACCGCCGCAGTGTATTCATCCACGCTGATGCCCAGTTCCTCAGCCAGCAGAGCCTGGAAGTCAATTTGAGCGGCGCCATCAGCGCCTATCAGTTGGTACAGTTCCGTCCTGCCCACGTCCTCAGTGGCTTTCAGGCTGTCCGCCTGATCCTGAGTGATTAATTCCAATTCCAAAGCCTGATCAATCGCTTTGAGGACTGCGGCAGACTTGGCTGCGGAGAGGTCGTCAACGCTGATCCCAAGGGC
>JBAQMM010000201.1:0-4931 GCA_049302815.1 Anaerolineaceae bacterium
TATGATCGCGATGGCTGTCACATGTGGCTCACTTGCTGATAAAGTTTGAGTGAGATGTAAAAATCGAACACAAAAATGGCAAAAAAAGCTTGTTTTATTGCCAGACAATAAGATGCGATTGCCCTGAGCAACTTCTCAATATGAATTTGTCAAAAACCATCCAAAGCTGCTCTCTTTTACAACAAGAGCTTTTTGCAGTAAAGTCTGCTATGATATATTCATTTCAGATAAGAGTAAATATGTATATCTTGCTGAAAGCGCTATCGGTGCGTCAGGAGCTTCTGAGAAAAAAAGTATCAGTTTTTACATCTCAGGATTTCCAACGCATCTTCCATACAAACCACTTTCAAACCAAGTACTTTTTGGAGAAATACGCCCGCGGCAGCCTCTTCCTGCGGCTTAAGAAAGGTTTCCCCTCTTTTCATACTGAGTGAATCCATGGCGGAGGAGCGCCATTCTGTTGGGGGAGAAACTTAGAAACAAGCATTGACATGTGTGATACGCTTATACGTTCAGACAGCTCAGACTGAGAATTCAATGGTGTCTTTGTACCCGTGATTGAGAGCAGCCAAGTTGGGTTTGCGTCTACAACCCATCCCCTCCGGCCAAAGAGTTTCTTAGTAGAATTGCTGGTGGTGTACTTGAATAGTGTAATAATATTGTGTATAATATATGTGTAACACTGAATTGAGAAGAAGGAGTATTGCCTATGGACCGCACACAAATCTTGCTGGAGCCAGAACTGCATAAAAAGTTAAAATTGATCGCACACCAGGAAAAGCGCAGCCTTTCGGACCTCATCCGTGAAATGTTGGAGAAGCAGATTGTTGAACGCCAACGTTTTGCCCTTGTTTCTGCTGCCCGGGCGTTGCTGGCTGACTACCAGACAGACTCTGAGCTGACAGCTTTCACAGTTTTGGATGGGGAGGATTTCAATGCATAAGGGGGAAATCTGGCTGATCAACCTTGACCCCAGTATCGGAGCTGAAATCCGAAAATCACGCCCTGCAGCCATCATCAGTGTGGACGAGATTGGAATACTGCCACTGCGGGTGATAGTTCCAATCACAGACTGGAAAGATCATTATTCTGCGGCAGCATGGCTGGTCCCGATTGACCCAAGTATGCGTAACGGACTTCAAAAGCGCTCTGCTGCAGATGCGTTCCAAATTCGTTCTGTATCTACAGAGCGCTTCATTCATCGCATCGGCGTCCTTGAAGCCGAGATTCTCGAGAATATCCTTTCTGCCATTAAACTTGTGATCGATGCCTGATAGGATGCCCCATCAAAACCCTAAATATCCCCGATTCTTGTCGTTACAAACCGATATGGCAAGTCACTGACGAGAAAATAGGAAATTTTGCCAATACTCAGTCAGGCCTCTTCTTTAATGGAAATGCGGTAGTAAAAGCAATCTTCCCAATCGAAACACCTATACCATCTGCCAGTAGGTCGATCCATTCAAAGCCCCTGCCCTGGACAAAAAGCTGATGGACCTCGTCTGAAAGGGCATACGCCATGCAGAATAAAAAAACGAATATTAATGGCTTGTGGGCGAGTTTCTGACCTCCAACAAAAGCGCGCGAGGACAAGAAACCAAGCACGAGGTAAAGAAAAAGGTGGATCAGAAAACTGAGGATCGCAACCATCTCAATCCCCAAAACCTGCATGGTTTGTAATTTTATGGAAAACTCGGAAGGAAGTGCATCCAGGGGCTCGGGTATGGCTGAAATGGAGAAGATAACCGCTGCCCAGAGCAGGGCAGGCAGCCAGCGGGAAAGAAGGAGTTTCATGTTTGGTTCATTTGCGCCAGGATTGTCTCTTTCTGTTCCAGTAATACTTCGGGCCATTCTTGCTCTGCAAGCGGTCGCTTGCCCTGCAAATAAAAACGCAGCATTCCTTCGGACTTGTCAAAGAAATAATTGCCTTTGAGGAGACTATTAATTGACTTGACACCAGTATAAGTTAAGTTGTTAAATAATGGTGCGACTAATGGATTAAAAATGACTCGTTGCCGTACTGGTTTGGCAACAAATCCCATCCTGAATTTAAACTCGTCTACGCTTGATGGAGCATCGAGCGAGTGCAATCCATAAAAAATCTTTTCAGCTTTTTTATTTTTCAAAACATTATTCACATATACATAAGCGAGTGTATTATTAATTCCATATTTTAAATGTTCTGTAAGGCTTTGCTGATACAAAATACTTGCTGTACCATTATCAATAAAGGTTAATATTGACGCGACCAACTTGTTTTCTCTTGTAGCACCCCACATTTCAAACCCAGGCAATCCTTCCGCAGACCTACACAAGTTGGACCACCACTTTTTTGTCTCTGCTCCTTGACGTCCTTGCCGAATTAATGTTTCTTCTCTTAAGCGCCATCCTTGTTCTTCCATCATCTGGATGGAGATTTGTTCATACTCGCAATAATCTAAGCCATGCTGAACATCGTGTCGAACCTTTTTGGGAAGACTTCTGAGAGAAAAATCATTGCCTTCAAAAAACACATGGTAGCTGATTTGACCTTCTGATGCACTAATTGGAGTTGAATATCGAAGAGCAATTGCTTTGCTTTTCCTCAATAACTCTTTGTTTTCGTTCAGATCGGGTTGGATCTCTAGAAAATAAGGAAACGATTGTAAAATTTTCGGTCCAGTATTAACCCATTTGCTTGAATGGGTCTCATATACTCTATGGCCTTGCCTTTTTAACCATTCAGCAAAAACTTCCGAACTCAATTATGCTCCCCAATTAATCGCTCGTACCGAAAATATATTTGATTCTCTCGTTTCCAAGTATTGATCTTCCTGAAGCCAACTTTTTCATATAATTTCTGCGCTGGAATATTTTCCTCTTCAGTATCAAGAAATATGGATGCGTAATTCCTTTTCAATGCATCATTAACCAATGTAGATATTAATGATGTGGATAGACCAGACCCTCTTGCTTCAGGAGCGACCACGATTGGTCGGAGTTCGTAGCCTTGCGTATCTATGGATTCTCCCTTAACGCGAAGTTTTCTTAAGAAACTCAAGAAAAGGGACGGCGACACAATAATTTGCAGACTGCCCCAGAATATGAGGCGGAACAGGTTATTCCAGACAAGCCAACGCTGTAATTGCCCAGCGTCCCATACGCCACACACAAAACCACAGCACTTGCCATCCACTAAGCCTACGTAACCAACTGAACCTTCACCTATCGCAACACCGCGATAGTACTGAGCTAACAATCGGAGACCAGGAATTCCCTTATAATAGGTCCGCAAGTTTAAAAGATGCAATCTTGCAACTTGATCTATGTAAGTATTTTCAAGTTGCTTAATTTCTATTTTTGGGATATTGACCTCAATAGTTCTTCATACTGGTGTATAACTTCTACCCGTGAATATTTAGATAAAATTGTATTTCGCCCCAATGTGCCCATCTCATTGCTTTGCTTAGGGTGTTCGACAAAGAACATGATCGCCTTTAACAAGTTGTCTGTTTCTCCTGGGGCCACATTAATACCTATATCTTCGTCATTTACCAATTGGGCCAACTCACTTTCCGTCGGAGCAATAGACAGGATTGGCCGGGAGCTTGCCATAACATTAAATACCTTGCTTGGCAATGAATATGATGCAGATTCCTTATTAATTGTCACCAGCCCTACATCCGCCGCTGCCATGATTCCAGATAAATCTTCACGTGGCTGGAAAGGCAAAAGAAGTACATTTGTTAGCGACCTTTGTTGAATTATTTTTTTAATTAAGGTCTTTTTTACCCCCTCACCAATCACCACAAATCGTATAAGTAAATTGTCCTTCAAGCTTTCTGCCACAAGCATTACGTCTTCCAGGCAAGACGTTTGCCCTATGTTGCCTGCATACAATATTACAAATTTGTTGGTTAATCCGTGCAATTTTCGGAATGAATTATCCTTGGGACCCGGTTGAATAAAATCTGGATCAGCCCAAACAGGCTGTACAGATATTTTTGCTTTGCTTATCCCTTTGGCTTCAATGACCTGCTCAAATCCCTTCGATATGACGGAAAGGTGCGTGCATCGTTTATATAAGAATTTTTCCAAGCCATAAAAGAGACGGATGATTCTGCGATTACGAAGCGCCCCTGATGCCACAGCTGTATCAGGGTACAAGTCCTCCACCCTTAATATCCAAGGCACATGCCATAACTGGCTTAGAAGCCAGGCTGCAATTCCCAACGGAAGCGGAGGCGAATAACTAAAAATCACGTCCGGTTTTCCTGCTGCCAATCCCCCCCATAGTGACATGAAACTGAAAGATGCAAAATTTAATATCCGCGGCCAAAACGCTTTGCTTTTGGAAATAAAGCTCCAAACCCGTATGATCTGGACCCCACCACGTTTCTCCTTTTTAAGCAACGAATTACGGTATCCTGAAAACACTTTCCCCTTAGGGTAACTCGGTGTGGATGTGACAAAATAAACCTGGTGGCCATGAGCCACCAGGTCCTCTGCCAATTCAGTTGCCAGAATTGCTCCGCTGACTTCTTCGGGTGTGTAATGTTGAGCCAGGATCAGAATTTTTAGAAGACTATTCTGGTTCAATTTTCCGAATTACCTTTGCTGGATTTCCGGCTGCGATCACGCCAGGTGGGATGCTTTTAGTCACAACGCTGGCTGCGCCGATTACACTGCCTTGACCGATTGTCACTCCTTTTAAAATCATGCAATTCATTCCAATAAAAACATCGTCTTCGATCACAATCGGAGCGGTTTGCGCGTCCTGCGGAGTAAGCGGGTGGAAACAGTATCAACGATTGTAGTGTTTGCGCCTATAGCGACGTGATCACCGATAATAATCCGTTCAGCTGCTACAATACTACCTCCAGTCATGCTGAAATAAACTCCAGTTTCCAGCACAGCTCCAGCATGCCAAGTACACAAGATCACTGGATGAG
>JBAQMM010000202.1:0-11007 GCA_049302815.1 Anaerolineaceae bacterium
TATGATCGCGATGGCTGTCACATGTGGCTCACTTGCTGATAAAGTTTGAGTGAGATGTAAAAATCGAACACAAAAATGGCAAAAAAAGCTTGTTTTATTGCCAGACAATAAGATGCGATTGCCCTGACTCCTTATACGACTCATTTCGCTTCCGTCCGCATTCTCTGATATAATCATCCGACTTGGAACCAAACCTCCAGGCCTATTAAACTTTTGGAGAAAAAATGGACGATAATACATTCAACACGGTTCAAAACGATACCGTTGTACAACTGGCTTACAATCTGACCGTGGACAGCGAGGAACTTGAGTCTGATGTGCTGGAATACCTGCACGGACACGAAAACATCATTCCCGGGCTGGAAGATGCTCTGACCGGTTTGCAGGTCGGCGATACCAGGGACGTCCTGGTGCAGGCAAGCGATGGCTATGGCGAGTACGACCCGGAAGCGATCGTCCTGGTGACGCGCGAATCATTTCCTCCCAACTTTGAGATAAGGCTGGGCGAACCGATGCGCCTGCGCGATGCCGAAGGGCACATCTTCACGGGCATCGCCACCGCCCTGAACGAGGATACCGTCGAGCTGGATTTGAACCACCCGATGGCTGGAAAAAACCTGCAGTTCACCGTGACCGTGCTGAGCGTCCGTCCCGCCAGCGAAGATGAACTGGCAGCCGGCTCCCTGCAGCAGAGCTGCGACACCTGTGGGTCAGAGGATTGCTCCAGCGGCTGCTGCGGCTAACATACCCCCACGTAAACACCAGAGGCTACTTCTTATTAAAGAAGCAGCCTCTTTAATTTCGCAATCTTTGAACCGCCCGTTACTATCAGCCGGTTTCGGGTTTTCCACGCTTTGGTTCGTCCCTACCCGCAGGCACCCTCACGCGCCGTGGAAACTTCCCGACATAAACGCTCAAGCTTTTGCTGCCAGCTCACAGATCTTCACCACCACCTCCACTGCCTTTTCCATTGAACTGACCGGCACAAACTCATATCTGCCGTGGGCATTGTGCCCGCCGGTGAAGATGTTGGGGGTGGGCAGCCCCATGTATGAAAGCCGGCTGCCGTCCGTGCCCCCGCGCACGGGGATGACCTTGGGGGGCAGTCCCACTTCCGCGTAAGCCGCTTTTGCCACCGCCATGATTTCAGGGTGGGGTTCGATCATCTTCTTCATGTTGTAATATTGGTCATGGATGGTTAGTGTGATAACCTGCTCACCATACCTGGCGTTGAGATACTCCGCCGCTGCTTGCATCAGTTCCTTTTTACGCGCAAATTTTACATCGTCGTGATCGCGGATGATGTATTCCAATTGGGCGCTCTCAATCGTTCCCTCCATCAGGTACAGGTGGTAAAAACCTTCATATTTCTCGGTAAATTCGGGGCGTTCAAAAACCGGCAGCAGTTCGTTGAACTCCATTCCGATCAACAGGGCATTCAGCATAAATCCTTTGGCGGTACCCGGATGAATATTGCGCCCATGCGCTGTTACCCTGGCAACAGCCGCGTTGAAGGTTTCGAGTTCCAACTCACCGGCCTCGCCCCCATCCAGCGTGAAGGCAAAATCAGCACCAAACGCCGGCACATCAAAGTATTCCACCCCTGTCCCCACTTCCTCATCGGGGGTAAAACCAACCCTGATCTTGCCGTGTTGAATCCCCGGATGCCCGATCAGGTGCGCCATGGCGGTCATGATCTCGGCGATGCCGGCTTTATCGTCCGCACCCAACAGGGTATTGCCATCGGTGGTCACCAGGGTCTCACCCATGTACTTGTGCAGATCAGGGAAGCGGCTGGGTGAGAGCTTGATATCCTGTTCAGCGTTCAGGATGATCTCTCCGCCATCATAGGCTTTCACCAGTTGGGGGCGCACATTCGTCCCGCTCAAATCCGGGCTGGTATCCATGTGTGCCAAAAAGCCCACGACTGGCGCGGCATGGTCAAGGTTGCCTGGCAGCGTGGCGGTAACGTAACTGTACTGATCCATGGAAACCTCGCTCATCCCGATTTCCTTCAATTCGTCTACCAGCAAACGTGCCAGATCGAGCTGCTTGATGGTGCTTGGGTAGGTTTCAGACTTGCGCGCGGATTGGGTATCTATTTGGACGTATCGCAAGAATCTTCGTAGAACATCAGACATGGCTGCTCCTTTTGATCGATCAGGCAGATCTCACACCCTGCCACAGGTTCCCTGATCGCTAATCAGGCATCATTCTATCACGTCGGGCATACAATCACGAATAATTAGCCATTCTCCCAACTTATTATTGGAAAATGACCGATTCTCGCCGTCAAGATGCGATACAATAACCATCGGAGTGAGATGGTGACATCATGAATAATTCTACTGAGAGTTCTTCCAATACCCAACCCAAAAGTCCGAATTTCAGACCTCTGATTGTGATCATCCTGCTGATCATCTTCTTTGCATTCATGAGACAGCGCACCCCGCAGTCTCACTCCATCCCGCCCGATCTTGGTGGCACAGCCGCCGTCGAAGTCCTCACCAGCTACCCGCATGATCCGCTCGCTTTCACCCAGGGATTGGTCTATTGGCAAGGTAGTCTGTACGAAAGCGCCGGGCTGTATGGTCAATCCAGCTTGCGCAAGGTGGAACTTGCCACCGGCGAGGTGCTGCAAGAAGTGTCGCTAGAGGAGACTTACTTCGCGGAGGGGCTGACGCTACTGAACGACCAGCTTTATCAACTGACCTGGAAGGAGCAGACCGGCTTTATCTACAATCTGTCAGACTTCGCCCTGGTTGGTACCTTCCAATACTCCACGGAAGGTTGGGGGCTGACCACCGATGGCACTGACCTGATCCTTTCAGACGGCACCGACACGCTTTACTTTATCGACCCTCAAAGCATGCAAACCAAGCGCACCATCCAGGTGTTGAATCAGGGCGTACCGGTCCAGAGTCTGAACGAACTGGAATACATCAACGGTGAAATATATGCCAACATCTGGTACAGCGATACGATTGTGCGCATCAACCCCGAAGATGGCAGCGTGTTCGGGCAGATCGACCTGAGCAATTTGCGCGCCGGCGAGGATGCCCCCGCCCAAAAGGATGTCCTCAATGGAATTGCCTATGACCCGCTGACCGACCGCCTATTCGTCACCGGTAAAAACTGGTCAAAAGTATACGAGGTTCAACTCGTCAGCCTGCCCACCCCCTGAATCAGACTTTCTTCACGCGCGGGCGCAACGCCGCCAGGCGGGCTTTTTTCAGTCCAGGCAGTGTGTCCAACAGGTAGTAAGGACCAAAACCTTCCTGGCAGATGGAAGCGGTGATGTTGCCACAAAGGGTTGCCTCCAGCGCATCGAAATCCTTGCGGTAATTCAGCAAAAACGCCCCATCAAAGGCATCCAGCACGCCGGTCAAATCCGCCACCCTGGTCGGATAAGCCGGAACAATCCAGCGGTTGCTCCCCAGGCGGTCATACAGCCAGGCTGCCCCATCCGGCTGGTGGATCAGGACAAACTCCGGTCCATAATTTGCCAGTGCCTGGGCAATCTCCCACAAGTCTACGCTGCGCCCCTGGAAAAGCCGCAGGGCTTCCGCTTCTGTGATCATAAAAGCGGTCAGATCCGAGATCAGACCGCGAATGTCCTCCCAAAAGCTCGGGTCCATATAACAGGCACAAGCTCGCATTGTCAGCGTTTGGATCATGCCAACTCTCAGGATGGAAGGCATGATCTTGTGCGAAAGGTAGTCAATCGGACAGATATGCGCCGCGGAGACGTCCAGGTACATATGCGGGATGTCGTTGACATGTACCGAAAAATTATCATATTCCATCTTGGAGCAAAAACGGGAAGGATCGCTATCATAACCAAGCAGTTCCAGCGGGAAGGGAATCTGCCGTCCGGCGAAGTAATTCATTGGGTTTTCGCCGTGCGGTGTCAGAGGATCGGTGTAGGCAATGAACCGTCTGGCATCAATCGGTTCCCGTACCTGGAGCACACCATTCAGGTCAAAATCGAGCCCTTGCAGCGTTGCCAGCCATTCCATCGGGTAATCAGGATTGACCCGGCTCACCAAGCCTGCCTTTCCGCCCCACAAAGCATAACCGGCTGCCGCGTAGGGCAGGTTGCCGCCCAAGACATTCAGCCGTTCCTTCCCTTCAAACGGAAGAACATAATCGCGTTGGAGTCGCCCCCCAAAAACGGCTCCCAATGGCGAGCTTGGGATATCCGGCATAAGTCTACTTGTCCGAAAGCGTTATTTCCAACAGGCGTTTGTGGTAGGTCTCCAGGCTTTCAGCCGGGGCGGGAAATTCCATCTTCAGGTCTTTAAGCGTCTTGATGATAATCTTGGAGACCAGCCAGTTGCGGTACCATTTTTTGTTGCCGGGGATCACATACCAGGGCGCCCAGGGCGTACTGGTCTGATTCAGCGCATCTTCGTAAGCCTTTTGGTAGTCATCCCAGCGTTGGCGTTCATCCAGATCACCCGGATTGAATTTCCAGGTCTTGGTGGGATCTTCCACCCGTGCCAAGAAGCGTTGCGCCTGTTCCTTCAGATCGATATTCAAAAAAAACTTCAGGATGGTGGTGCCCTCATCGTTCAGCATACGTTCAAATTCATTGATGTGCTGGTAGCGCCTGGACCAGACCGCTTCGGGAACCAGCTCGTGCACCCGCACCACCAAGACATCCTCATACTGCGAGCGGTTGAAGATCACAATCTCACCCTTGCCGGGGATCTGCTGGTGAATGCGCCAGAGGTAATCATGCGATAGTTCCACGGAGCTGGGGACCTTAAACGAGGCGACCTTGACGCCCTGCGGATTGACGCCTTCAAAAACACTGCGGATCACGCCATCTTTGCCGCCAGTGTCCATGGCTTGCAGGATTACCAGCAGGCGGTGTTTTCCCTCGGCGTACATCAGTTCCTGCAGGGCTCCCAATTCCTGGTTCAGTTTGAGCAGAGCTTCCTTACCGTCCTTTTTGTTGCCATCGAAAAGGCTGGAATCACTGGGATCGTAGTCTTTGAGTTTGATCTTGCCTTTATGGGGAACGCGATACTTCTCGTCGTCCATCTCGGTCTCCTTTCTGGTTGGGTCGTTATGGGTATTATAACTTCTTTACGGAAAGAGGCGGAATTTTACATTTTAGGCTGCCTGATAAATGGCAAGAAAGCGCAAATCCTAAACCTTTCTTAACCATTTTTGATACCGGCAAACGATGGAAGTCACCTATCTCGCGTATGGTAGTCTGTCAATAAGCTTTGAAGCGCGCAGCTATCAGATATACAGCTATATATTTCCACCCCAACGGGTAACACTGTTAATGTCTTTTAATCTAGTTCCGTTTAATGTCAACACAATACTGTTTCTCCTAATAGATTCGCTATAAATCAACTAATTATTAAAAAGCTGCCTAAAAAATTAGGCGGCCTCTGGTTTTTCCTTAACCGTGCTTACTTATTTTCCTAGTCAACCACATCGACTGACTTGGGTTTCACTTCAATCCGCTTCGGTTGGGCTTCCGGCTTCTTGGGCAGGTGCACCGTCAGTGTTCCATTTTCAGATTCGGCTGAAATCTCACTCTGCTCAACCATACCTGGCAGGGAAACACTGCGACAGAACGAACCATAACGGCGTTCCCGGACGTGGTACCTGCCTTCTTTTTCATCCACATTTTCTTCCTTGACTTCGCCTCTGATTGTCAGCGTGTTGTTGTCATACGTGATTTCAATTTGATCCGAATCAAAGCCGGCTACATTGGCGCGAACAAGGTACTCCTTGTCCTTCTCAATCACATCCAGCGGGAAACTGAAAGGCATTGGATCAAAAAAGTCCCTGTCCAGATCAAAGAAACGATCCAGGTACTGACTCATATTGTAAGCATCTCTCGGGTAAGGATGTCGTCTTATCAAATTTGCCATGTTTACCTCCAATTGAATAACATTTCCACTTACATAATTAATTTAGGCAATGAATATCAGAATTATGTAAACAATTGGTTAATCTCCGGTCAGAACTATCCAAACAAACGGTTTTATCGGCAGATTACCCATGTTTTATTGACCTGCCGCGCAAGAAATGATTTGACTTCTACCCGTGCCTTATGCTATACTCATTTCTGTTAGTTTGGCCGCCTGGCGGCTTTTTGTTGGATATGAAGTGATAGTTACCCCTCGACGACCTGTTCTCATTATGCACAAAATCCCCAGCCGGCTGGAATTGGCGGGGATTTATTATTTAATCTCTCAAAACAGAACTTATAAACCGGCTTATGCCGGAATGAATAAAAGGAAACTACTATGAAATCTAAAACATTGCGCATCATCCCCCTGGGAGGGGTGGGTGAGGTCGGGAAGAATATGACCGTATACGAATACGATGGAGAAATCCTAATCGTGGATGCCGGTATGATGTTCCCCGACAACGATATGATCGGGATTGATTACATCATCCCCGATTTTGAATATGTCCGGCAAAGAGCCAACAAAGTGCGCGGGATTGTCATCACGCATGGACATGAAGACCACACTGGCGCAATTGGTCACCTGCTGGAATGCGTGGATGCCCCGGTTTACGCCACACCGCTCACCCTCGGATTGATCGGTGCCAAACTAAACCGGCGCGGTTTTGACCGTCCTGCCCAATTACAGGCGGTCAAAGCCGGCGAAACCGTCCAAATTGGTCCCTTCAAGGTACATTTTTTCCATGTGTGCCACTCGATCCCGGATGGGGTCGGCTTGGGCATCGAAACACCAGCCGGTTTGATCGTCCACACCGGCGACTACAAGTTTGACCACACCCCAGTGGATAACTGGCCTACTGACTATGCCAAGCTGGCGGAATTCGCCCAGCGTGGCGTGTTGGCCTTGCTTTCAGACTCTACCAATGCTGAGAGAGCCGGTTGGACCCCCTCCGAAAAGGTGATCGACAGCGCCTTCGACCAGGTCTTCCAGAATGCCAAAGGCAGGATCATCATTGCCACCTTTGCCTCCCTGATCTCCCGGATGCAGCAGGCAGTGAACGCTGCCGCACGCTACCACCGCAAGGTGGCTTTTGTCGGCTTGAGCATGACCGAAAACGTCAAAATCGCCAAACAACTGGGCTACATTGATTTTGACGAAGATATCGTGGTTCCGGTAGATACCGCACTGCAGATGCCGGACAGCCAGGTGGTCATGCTGGTGACCGGATCGCAAGGGGAACCGACCTCCATTTTAGGTCGGCTTGCCAATGGCAGCAACAAACGCTTCGATATCAAAGCCGGCGATACTGTGGTGCTTTCCTCACACCCCATCCCAGGCAACGAAGAGCTGGTTTATCGTGCCATCAACCGCCTGCTTGAGCAGAACGCCGATGTGATTTACGAAGCCATTGCGCCTGTGCATGTTTCCGGTCATGCCAGCCAGGAAGAGATCAAATTGATGCTGCATCTGACCCGTCCACGCTACCTGATCCCCATCCATGGGGAATTGCGCATGCTCAAACAACATGCCAAGCTTGGGTTGGAAGTCGGCATGGATGAACGCCAGATCGCGTTGGTGGAAAACGGACGCGTGATCGAGTTTACCCATGGCGAGATGAAGTTGGGCGAGCGCATCCCCGGCGGTTACGTCTTCGTGGATGGTACCGGGGTTGGCGACGTGGATCGCTCCGTCATGCGCGAACGTGAAATGCTCAGCCAGGATGGAATCGTGTTGCTCAACCTCAAATTGAACAAAACCAGCGGGAACCTGGAAGAAACCGAGATCATCAGCCGGGGATTCATGACGCCGGCTGAGTCGGAGGAGTTGTATGCCGAGCTACGCCGCCGAATTGAAAAATTAGTCACCCATCCCAATGGGAATTTGCAGCGGGATGTGCAAAGCCTGGCAAAGTCCCACATTTTTGATGAGACCAAACGCCGGCCGGTGGTATTTGTGAACATCTCAAGAATTTGAAATGATGCGTCAGACATTTAGTGCAACGGATGAGGAGATAAAATCATTCGTAAGCGAGGCAGAAAAAGAAAGACCCCAGTGAGTCAGGTCGACAGGCACCTAAATAGATACGGCGCCTGTCTTGTTTTTTAATAGTATCCTTGGGCGGAGCAGCCAACCGGGCGCGCTTTTTGCTCGCGCCGGTCACCTGGGTTGCATTAATAAATTTCACAGGGTGTGCACAAAAACGTTGCACACCCTTGCGCTCATGTTCGTGTCGGATTTCTGAGTGCGATGCCTTTTGGTTGGGTCGAGCAGGATAGGTCTCCATCCAGGTGAGGTTCCATATGGAGCAAGAACCAACCACCTCATCCGCAATCATTAGGGAATCGTCCCGCTTTAACAGGCAAAATTAAGTCAACCACCCAACTTGAAACGAGGCTTATGTTCCATTACACCGCCTTACCGCCATCCCAAAGAGTACCCTACCCTGATTGTTACCATCTTGATCGTGATCGGCGTGGTTCTCCTTACGCCGCCCTCACCAACTGCCTCAGCCTGTTGTTTGTTTTTCTCATCCTGGGCACATCCGCCCTGTCAAGCCGCGTCATGCAGAAGAATCTGATGCGGCAGGCCTTCCTGGTCCAATCGGATAGATCTCCCGAACTGGCACGGGTGGTGGAAACCTGCCAAAACGGCTTCAGCCCGGGTCTGTTCAGGTCTACATCGTGTGCGAAAATGTGGTTAACGCCTATACTTCCGGGCTGCAGGCAGATAAATTCGTGTCCTGTATGAACCAATGTTGAAAATCATGAACCGGGATGAATTAGCCTTCGTTCTTGGTCACGAAATGGGGCACGCTGCCCTTGGGCACATCTGGCTGAACACCATCGTGGGCGGATTGGCAGGCTCACCTGCCCCTTATGGCATCGGCTACCTGATGTATTTTATCTTCCAATGGTGGTCACAGGCGTGTGAGCTCTCCTGCGACCGGGCCGGGCTCTTGGCTTGTGGCAGCCTCAACCAAGCCATCTCCGCCCTGGTACGTCTGGCAGCCCCCAACATTCGCACCCAGTCTGAATTCGAAAAGACACTGGCAATGGTGGATGCCCAAGACGACAGTTTCATCAACGGGGTGGCTGAGTTGTTTCAATCGCATCCCAGGATCATCAAGCGCATCAACCAGTTAAAGCAATACGCCACCAGCGCGGAATACCGGCGCTTGCAGGCGGCGATGGACAGAAATCTCTCTGCTTGAGAAAGGGAATAACAAAAACTGCCTATTCGGCGGTCTTGGTTGTTGTGCTGGCGGCAGCCGCCGGCTCCGCTTTGGGAGCATTTTCGGCAGGTTTGGTCCCGGTCTCCTCAGGCTTGTCAGTCTCACTCGAATCATATCTGCCGTGGCCTGAAGTCTGACCGGAAGGTGAACGGTTGTCTGTCGAATAAAAACCTTTGCCCTTGAAGACAATCCCCACCGGTTGATAAATCTTGCGAAGCGCAGGTTCATTACACTCTGGGCAAATTGTCAGAGGCTCATCAGTAAATTTTTGGTATTGGTCAAAGCGAATTCCGCACTTATCGCAATGATAGGTATAAATTGGCATTTTCTTTTACTCCATCACTTCAAAAGTATTATAGTACCATAAAATCCGTCAAGCAAATTTTATGCAGGCTTTTTTACATAACTCATACACAATTCACCCTTCGCCCTGCGGTCGGCCCATCCGGCAAGGTTGGTATAATGTGGAAATGAAATTGCTCCGCCCACTTATCTGCTCTGCACTGGCATTCATCTTCCTGGTGAGTTGCGCCCCCACGGCGCCAACCATCACACCCCAACCAGGCCTCACCGGCACGCTGCGTCCTTACCCCTCCGACACGCCCACCTCTAGCCCTTACCCCACCGATTATGTCACCGCCACCCTGACCCCGACAATTACGCCCACCGGAACCCCCGTCTATTACGCCGTCAAGGGCGATGACGACATGTTCGGGATTGCCCTGCGCTACGGTATCAGCCTGGAAGCGCTCAAGACTGCCAATCCAACCGTCAGCCCCAATTATATGGGTGAGGGCTTGACCCTGTTAATTCCTATCACCCCGACCGTTGGCGCCACCCCCGCTGCCACGGCGGAAACCGGCCCCACCCCAGCCCCGACTGGGCAGATCGTTGCCAGCCTGCAGACCGATTGCTACCGGGATGGCGCCGGAGGTGTGTATTGTTTTGTATTGGTGCCCAATGAGAGCGGCAAACCGCTTGAGAATGTCTCAGCAGTCGTCACGCTCACTGGCACGCAAACCGACTATTCCCTCTCACAAACCGCCATCCTGCCGCTCAACATCCTGCCTGCTCAACAAACCCTGCCCTTAATCACCTATTTCCAGCCCCCCACTCCCCAAAAATTCAGCGCCTCGGCAGTGATCGACTTCAGCCTGCCAGTCCCCGAAGGGGATACCCGGTATCTTGAAGCAGCCATTTCCAACCCCACAACTGCCATCGTCAAAGACGGACTTTCCGCCAGGGTGAGTGGTGAGGTCCAGCTGACTGATCCAACCAAACCGGCCAGTTCCGTCTGGGTATTGGCTGTCGCCTACGCCCAAGATGGTCAGGTGGCAGGCCTCCGGCGCTGGGAAGCCCAACCACCCATTGCCATCGGGGAACCCATCCCGTTCAGCACAAGCGTCTACAGCCTGGGCACCACGATCGAACGCCTGGAGCTTTTTGTGGAAGTCCGCCCGATCCTACCCTGAGGAGAACCGCATGAAGAACATCCTGTTACCCAACCTGGGCAAGCAAACTTATGTGATGGGCATCCTAAACCTGACTAGCGACAGCTTCTCGGGGGATGGGATCCTCCAAAAAGCCAAACCGATTGAGGCAGCCCTTGAACAGGCGCATCGATTCGTCCAGGATGGTGCCCACATCCTCGACCTGGGCGCTGAATCCACCCGACCAGGTGCCACGCCGGTCAGTGCGCAGGAAGAAATCGGCTGCCTGCTGCCCGTGATGGAACGGCTGGCTTCCGAAATCCCGGATGCGCTCCTTTCCGTGGATACCTACAAAGCTGCCGTGGCGCAAGCCGCCCTGGGCAGCGGCGCGCGCATCATCAATGAT
>JBAQMM010000203.1:0-15804 GCA_049302815.1 Anaerolineaceae bacterium
CTACGGTGTGCTTGCTGCTGGTCTGCGAAGCGGTGCGGAAGCCTGCCCCTGCCTTGCCCCCGTTCCCTTTTATGCTCACGAAGGAAACAGAAGAACACACCCTGTATATCTTGATTCTCATAGGGTGTGCACTGGTTTTGTACACACCGGAAAGGCATGTTGAGGCAATGCTTGCCAGAATTCCCAAAGAGCTTTTCCATATTGAGAATTGCTGGGCATTTTCGAACAGGCTTTAAAAACAGGCTGTGTTTAGCGTATAATGACCATCTGATTTGGATGCGTTGAAAAGAAAAGAGCATGCTGTGCACGTAAAAGATTTTTTCCGTCAGCTGGACTTCAGTCCCCGTTCCATTCAGGATTACCTGCTGATTCTCTTGGGTTCCTTTATCCAGGCACTGAGTCTGCGCCTGTTTTTGGTGCCTGCCAGCCTGGTAAGCGGTGGCATCAGCGGCCTGGCGCAGCTGTTGCACTACACCCTCGGCTGGTCGATCGGTCTGGTTGTCGTGCTGGGTAACCTGCCTCTATTCGTGCTGGGGTGGCGCTATTTGGGCGGACCGCGCTTCGCTTCCCGCACGATCCTCGCGATCCTAAGTTTCTCAATTTTCACGGAATTGCTGCTTTATCGTTCCGGTTCAGAAGCTATCACCCAGGATCCTGTGCTCAACACCTTGTATGGCGGCATTTTGCTCGGTGTGGGGCTCGGAATTGTCTACCTGGGTCGGGGAACCAGCGGGGGTACGGACATTCTTGGTCGGATCCTCAACCGTAAGTTAGGTATGTCCATCTCGATGGCTTACATGGTGACAGACTCGCTGGTAGTCATTCTGGCGGGCTTCGTTTTCGGGTGGGAAAAGGCTCTGTACGGCTTGCTGATGATTTATGTCAGTGGCGTCGCAGCAGACGTGACCTCACAGGGTTCCAATATTGTCAAAACCGCTTTCATCATCACTGACAAAAAAGATGAGGTGATCGCGTCTATCATGGAGGAATTGGAACGCGGTGTCACCATCATCCCCGTCGAGGGGGGCTACACCCGCAAGGAAAAGACCATGCTGTATTGTGTGGTCACCGCTTCGGAGGTGGTGCGGCTAAAAACCCTGGTGCATGACATTGACCCCAATGCTTTCATGGTAGTTGGGCAGGCTACTGAAGCTTTGGGAGAGGGGTTCAAACCTCTACACGAAGGTTAATAGCGGAAAATGTGCCGGAAGAAACGCTGAGCGGCAACTTCCAATAAGGCTTAACTTTTCGACCAACTCTCAGGTCGGCTGAAATTTTCCTGACATTTCCCCGAAAATGGTGTTTTATGCGTTTTTTTGACTTATCGGTGACCGGAGAGCTGCTCACAGGAGTTTATCCCGGTCGGGAAAGTTATCCGGCAGAATCGGTTCCGATTTCCACTGTTCCTGACCGGGCTGCAACGCGTCTTTCCTCAGCAACAAAATCATTGCCAACAGGCTGAAGCATGCCCCTCCGATCAGGCCGGTGGGAGTGGGTCCCAGCAACGGCCGGAAGGCTCCGATTTGAACGAGCAGCCCGATTCCAGCGATTCCGTTGATGGCACCATGCCCGATGACAGCCGGCCAGATACTGCCTTCTTTGAGGGTGAGCCAGCTGAAGAGTGTTCCAATAACGATGGTAAACCAGATCATCGCCAGCATGCCCAGCCAGGGGAAGCCGGCATAATCCAGTCCGTAGTTGTGTCCCATGACGATCACCGGCCAATGCCACATGCCCCAGGTCACCCCGCTGATCAGCACCGCCTTGCGTTGCCCGAGCGGAAGCAGCTTGGGCAGAAGGTATCCGCGCCAGCCAGCCTCTTCGCCAAAAGTCGGCAGAGCATTCAATATTGGCGCCAACAAGACGGATTGAACAACGTTGCTGACCACGATCAGCCAGGGTGTGATGGAAAGTGTATCCGGCTCGGCGCCCTGCTGTACCAGCAAGGCTTGAATATTTTCCAGGTTTCGGTCGAAAGAGCCAGGAAAGATCAGGAAGTAGACCGCGGCACCAGCCAGGGTGCCCACGGCTGGCAAAATCCAGGCTAAAAGCCAGTAACGCCAGGGTTTGTTGAAGCGGGCAGGCTTTAACCAGAGCTCCTGCTTGCCTTCATGGGTAATCAGGCGCGTGAACAGGTTTGCCAGGGCAGGCGCACCCATCATACCGGTCGAGAGCAGCAAGGTCGCCAGGGTGAGGTTCAATGCCGGCACAATCACCGGGCTGTCTGTCAATCCTCCCTTGAGGTAAATGACCAGGCAGGTGAGCCAGGCAATGCCAAAAGCAAAACCCAAATACAACTTGATGCGTTTCTTATCAGGCGCTGTGATCATGGTCATTCCTCCTTGGGGCGAGTAGGTCTGCGAACGGCCGCCCCATTTTTTCCTGCATTTTCTCAAGCAGGGCATCATCCGGGCTGCCGCCGCTGAAAGCGTTCATAAAAACCGCAAGCATCATATGGCAGTCCGCCACCTCATACCTGATATTCTCCTTGCGCAGCCGGTCGTGGTTGCGCACCCAGCCAGGGACGCGCGAGACAATCCCATCGGCTCTTTGCCCCACTGCACAGAAATCCGCCAGCAGGGTTTGTTCCTCCGGGCTAAGTTCCAGCGGAGGCTGCGCCAGATAGGCTTCCGCCAACTCCCCCACCTCGGATAAATAGAACAACAGGGCGTTTTTTTGGTCAGGCCAGCTCAACCCGCGGGCGGAATAGTAGGCTTGAATGCGTTCAACGTCCATTTTTAGGATTCCTCTCCCTGACTGTAAAATTATCTTTGCCGGGTATGGTCATTCATAAGCCTGAATTGTACTGTATTTGGCAATCATTGGTAAAATTATGCCCTTGAGGATTTGACGTTATGACATCAATATGTACTGCCCAGCCCGCCTGGCTGCAATCCGTTTTACATTTTGGGACGGCTGATTACCTTTCCAATCCCAGGCCGGCACTAAAAGAGACGATCATGGTGAAGCTGCGCACACCTGCAGACGCACCCATTCAACAGGTGGTTCTGCGCAGCATACCCAATGGTGAGCAACAGTTCACACTTATGGAGCGGGTTCTCTGCGCGGACGGCTGGCAGGACTGGACCGCTTCCCTGACCGTTCTAGAAAAGCGCACTCCCTACCGGTTCGGCATTCAGACGGGTGATGCCGTATGGTGGATCAATGCTGCTGGTGCCAGCCAGGAAGTTCCATTTGACCTGTTTGATTTCAAACTGCTGGCAGATACCCCCGCTATTCCTTGGCTGCGCCAGGCGGTTTTCTACCAAATCTTTCCTGACCGCTTTGAAAACGGCGATTCGGACAATGACCCTGTCAACGAGCAGATTGGCTTTCATGATTGGGTCAGGCAGACCCTGCCATGGGGTGAGCCATTTCCCTATCAACCCGGCATTATACCGTTTTATGGCGGTGATTTGCAGGGAATTACCCAACGCCTGGGCTATCTACAAGACTTGGGAGTGAATGCCATTTATCTGAACCCGATCTTTACCGCTTACACCAACCACCGCTACGATGTGACCAATTACCTGCAGGTGGATCCGGTGCTGGGCGGGGACAGGGCTTTAATCGATTTGCGTCAGGCCCTTTCGGATGCCGGCATGCACTTTATCCTCGATATCGTCCCTAATCACTGCGGATTTGGGCATCCCTGGTTTCAAAAAGCCCGCCAGGACCCGGATAGCCCCGAAGCGCAGTTCTTTTACTTTGATGATCACCCCTCCAGGTATGAATCCTGGATGGGGCACGGCTCGCTGCCAAAATTGAATTACCAGAGCCAGTTCCTCAGGCAGCGGATGTATGCGGGCGAGGAGGGCGTCTTTCGCTACTGGCTGCGGTCTCCCTTTAGCGCGGATGGCTGGCGGGTGGACGTTGCCAACATGCTGGGGCGGCATAACGAACAGCAGCTGGCTCACGAAGTGATCCCGGGAATTCGCCAGGCGGTTAAGGATACCAATTCGAAAGCCTACCTGATTGGCGAGAACTTCTTTGAAGCCGCTTCGCAATTGCAGGGGGATGGTTGGGATGGGGTCATGAACTATACTGGTTTCGCCGACCCCCTGCTGCACTGGCTGCGACCTTTCCATCAAGGCGCGCTGGGGTGGCAGGATGAACTGGTCTTGCAGCAGCGCTGGGGCACGGAGACTCTGGTTAAATCCTGGCAGGACCACCTGGCTTCCATCCCCTGGTCAATCGCGCTGCAGCAGTTCAATGTTCTGGACAGCCACGACACTTCCCGCGTCCTTACTGAGTTGGGCGGGGATGAAATCCTGGTCCGCCTGGCGGCAGTGGCGCAGTTCACTTTCCCAGGCGTGCCTTGTGTTTATTATGGAGATGAAATTGGCTTGGCGGATGCCGCGGGGTTCGGTTCGCGCAATTGTATGCCTTGGGATTCCTCCGCCTGGAACCAGGAAATGTTCAGGTTCTATCAACAGCTGATCAGCCTGCGCAAATCCAGCCGGGTTCTGGCGGAAGGGTCCTTCCAGGTTTTATATTGGGATGATGACCTGCTGCTTTACCAGCGGATGTTGGGTGAAGAGCGCGTTCTGGTTAGTGTCAACCGCAACCCGCAAGTTACTCCAGCCCGGAGCCTGCTCTTGCCGCAGGCTGGTTTCACCCAAGCGAAAAGATTTGCCGGTTTATTTAGCGGGAAAGACGCGCTTGTGTCAGTTGGTCAGCTTTACCTGCCTGACCAGCCGAAAGGCGGGGAAATCTGGCTGGCAACGTAGCGCTGGTGGCCGACGGAGTTTTTCGATTGGCTTTATAATACCAATATGGCGGCTATTTAGTTTATGGAAACAGGTCTGTTTTATATGGTCACATACAGGGTTGAGATATTTCCACACCGTCAGTCAATTTTTCCCCCATTCGGGCAGGGCGCTACAGGTTTGTTCCTGACCTTTCAAGATATCTGCGTGCAAGCCTGATCATGGACCTCTCCATCTGCATTCCGACCTTAAACTCCCGGCAGTATCTTAAGGGCTGCCTTGATTCCATCGCCAGGTATGCGCCGGACATGGAGTATGAGATCATCATCGTGGATAACGCCTCGACGGATGACACCGTGACCATGCTGGAACAAGAATACCCGCAGGTCAGGTTGCTCAGGAATGACAGCAATCTTGGTTTTTCACGGCCAATGAACCAGGCGATGCGTGTTGCCCTTGGTGATTTCTTCCTGGCTCTAAACCCCGATACGTTCCTGATCGAGGACATCTTTACGTCCATGCTGAATTACCTGCGCGCCAACCCCAAAGTAGGGCTTGCCATTCCGAAAGTGTTGAATCAGGATGGCAGTTTCCAAAAGCAATCGCGGCGCGGAGAAGCCCGACCGGCCGAGGTTTTTGGTTACTTCTTCAAACTGGGCAGGTTGTTCCCGAAAAGCAGGGCTCTGAATGGATATTTACAGGACTGGCTGCCTGAAGACGAAGTGGCTGAGGTCAAGGCGGTTTCAGGCTCCTGCATGTTCATCCGCCGGGAAACCTGGGGGCAGGTGGGCGGCTTTGATGAAGCCCTGTTTGCCTACCAGGAGGACAGTGACTACTGCCTGCGTGCCAGGCAGTCGGGCTGGAAGGTCATGTACGTGCCGCTGGCAAAAATCATCCATTATGGCGGTCAGGGCGGTTCCAAAGCCGAACCGGTCCAATCAATCTATCAATGGCATCGTTCCTATTACCTGTATTACCGCAAACACTTTGCCAAAGATTACTTTTTCCTGTTCAATTGGTTGTATTACCTGGTAATGGCAATCAAGCTTGTGGTGGCCTTAGTGGCGAACCTGTTCAGGTCTAACTGACCCTCAACCTTAACCAAACCAGCAGGAGTGTCAGGGGCTGGCGCTCCTTTATATTGTTTATCATCAAACCACATTAATTACAGGTGTGTCAAAACCTAGGATCAGCTGCCGGGTTTACCGGCTTAACCGGAGAATGGCAGCGGCATCCGCGCCGGTGATGTCTGAATGCTCTCCAAACTTCCAGCCATGGGCATCCATGCGCGCTTGCACGCGCTCCGCGGCTTCATCAGGGTCGATGCCATAGGCGCTGAGCGCGGTTGGCATGCCCAGGCTCTGGAAGAATGCCGCTGTTGCCTGGATGGTCTGGTCAATCCGTTCGTCAAATTTTTGTGCCTTTAAGCCAAACACGCGGTAGCCGTATTGCAGCAATTTGGCTCGTTTCTGCTTGCGTTTGTACCACATCAGCCAAGGCAGTACAACCGCCAGGGTCTCGGCATGGTCCAAACCGTAAAGCGCGGTCAATTCATGCCCGATATTGTGGGTTGCCCAGTCCTCCGGAACGCCGCTGCCAATCAGGTGGTTCAGGGCATTGGAAGCTGCCCACATGTAATTGGCACGTCCGTTATAATCCGGCGGCATTTGCATAGCTTTGGGCGCCAGTTCGATCAATGCCATCAGCAGGGCTTCCGCCTGGCGGTCCTGCACCACAGCACCGACCGGGTAGGTCAGATACTGCTCCAGGACGTGCACATAGGCGTCCACGATCCCGTTGCGCACCTGCTTTTGGGGCAGGGAATAAGTGGTTTCGGGATCAAGGATGGAGAACCTGGGGAAGACCAGGTCGCTTGAGAAGGATAACTTTTCCTGGATGCTGCGGCGGGAAATGACACTGTTATGGTTCATCTCACTGCCGGTGGCCGGCAGGGTCAGCACAGTACCAAAGGGAAGCGCTTGCTTCACTTCTTTGAGCGCGTCCCCCGTGACAATTTGCCAGGGGTCTTCTCCCTGGTAGGGTGTCGCCAGGGAGATAAACTTGGTGCCATCAATGACTGAACCGCCGCCAACCGCCAGCAGGAAGTCGATCTTTTTCTTGCGTGCCAGTTTGACAGCCTTCATCAGCGTGTCATAATCCGGGTTGGCTTCAATGCCGCCAAACTCAATAACGGTGCGCTTTTTCAGAGCTGCCATCACCTGATCATATACGCCGTTCTTTTTGATGGATCCACCACCAAAGAGTAGCAACACGTTGGCTTTTTGGGGCGCCAGCTTGGATAATTTTGCGATGGTTCCCGTGCCAAAAATAATGCGTGTAGAGTTATAGAATGTAAAATTGTCCACCATGTTCCCTCACAATCAGAAAATCATAGTCATCCAGGGCGAAAATTTAAGTACCCAGGGCTGATGTACTGCCTGGATTATATCCTTAATCTCGGGCTAAAAAAAGAAACGGCGTGATCCTTTCCCCAATAAGGGTGAACCACGCCTCCAAAATTCAACTGCTAATGGTTTTGCTAAACCTCAGCCCTATAAGGCTTGCGGGGATGGTAGTGCACGTAAACCCCCTGAAGGTAATCGATGTTCTCCATCAGGGTTTTTTCCACCAGGCTGGCGATCACATCGCCGTCGTAAACGCTGATCCTTCCATCCACGCAGATGGTGATATTGATCATATAATACTGACCGTACCGGTGGGCATGGACCTCGTCGATTTCCTTTACGCCCTCGATCGGCTTCACCAGGGTGGTTATTTGCTCGTTCAGCACTTTGCCTGGAATGGTGTCCATCAAGTCTGTGGCTGCGTCCCTTAAGATCGACACGCCCGTTCGCAGGATGAAGAGAGCCACCAGCATTCCG
Organism: Anaerolineaceae bacterium; assembly: GCA_049302815.1. Classification (GTDB taxonomy): domain Bacteria; phylum Chloroflexota; class Anaerolineae; order Anaerolineales; family Anaerolineaceae; genus Mesolinea. The sequence goes on from JBAQMM010000203.1 coordinate 7,592, forward strand.
GCAAACGGGTCCACCCACAGAAAACCCAGCCTGCCGAGCAGGATACCAATGGCTGCCGCGGACGCTGCCATGATGTCGTTGCGGTGGTCAAATGCCAGAGCAACCACTGAGGCGTTGTTGGTCTGTTTGCCGATTCGGCTGGTCACAGAGAAGAGAACGATCTTGAGCAGGACCGTGCCAATAGCCACCCACAGGGCGAGAGGGCTGCCACCTGTAAAGCTGCTCTCACCCTTCAGCAGTTGCACCAGCGTATCCAGCGAGTTCCAAAAAATGGACACGGCGCTGGTGATGACGAAGGCACCCACCACCAGGGCACCCACACTCTCAAACTGGGTGTGACCATAAGGATGGTTCGGGTCAGCAGGTTTATGGGCTTTGCGTATAAAGATCCCCACAACCAGGTAGTAAATCACATCGGAAGTGGAGTTGATACCGTCAGCCAACAGCGCGGGTGAATTTCCAATCACGCCGATGCTCGTTTTCAATATTGCCAGGATAATATTGGTGACCAACCCAAGCGTAACTGCTAGGTTGCTCTGTTTGGTTCGTTGTTCGCTATCCATGATGATGACCTCTCAAAAAAAGCTTGGTATTTCCACACAAATACGTTCTATCAACATATTGTCGTACTGGCAAGAAAATCCATCTAACCGTTGTCGCGTTAAAAAAACTGATAGGTGCAAAGATCCTGCCGGGAGTTCCTGGCACAGTTTGCTTTCAAGCAGGAGGAATACTGACATCATAAAGCCTTCATCCAGACCGTTCCATTTTCTTAATTATAATTGGCAGACAATCGATCAGGGTTACCTGGTCTGAGTAGCACCAGTAGAACTTTCCGTCTCTGGTTCACGGCGGAGCCGTTCGGCTTCCATCGAAGCCAGTACTGATGGGAGCTGATCCTCCATGCTGGAGAAAAGGTCATGGGCTTCCATGAGCCTTTCCTTGGTCTCCTCACTTTTTTCTGTCATCAGCACCAGACCCCTTTCCGTGATGCCGTGCAGTTCAGCCATCAGACCCAGCCACATTTGCATGTAATTGACCCACCCACCAGGTCTGAAGCGGTAGCAAGTCTGCCTCGGCAGGGAGGTCGCCACCCTCTCCACCAACCCCTGTTCGATCAGCATCCGTGTGGTCTGGCTGATCGAGCCCTTGCTGGCTTTCAACTTGGTGGAGAGATCGGTAAGCGATTGGTTGGGCGGATCCGCGATCAGCAGTGCGCCGATCACCTTGCCTGCCATCCGGGACATGCCCATTTGCTCGAAGAATAACCCTAAATCCTCGATGAAATGCCATTCATCCATTTGATGCTTGTAATCGACCGTTCTTTCGTCCATAAGGATATATTATGCTTTTAAATCTTCTTTTTGTCCATTTTTCTTTTGGGTTTTGAGCGATATGGCTTTCCCGATTTCAACTGCCGCGAGCATGGTAAAGGCAATCAGGGCGACAAATCCCCATTGTTTGACTGTCAAAGGCACAATCCCGAGCAATGTCTGCAACCCAGGGACCAAGAAGGGGAGGACGGCTAAAATAATGCCCGCTACCACCGCGTAGATCAAGGGTTTGTTTTGTGATAAGGGAGGCATTTTGTAAATGGGCGTCCGCATGCTGCGGTAAGCGAAAATGTAGATCATCGAGTTGATGGCGAAGCTGGCAAATACAATCGACCGGCCTTGCTCTATGCTCCCGATTATGTTCACGTGGTAATTGAAGACTAACAGGGCGGCGATGGCACTGCCAATGCTGATCACACCGATCAGGATCAGGCTCAGCCGGGGCAGGATGGGTTCCTTGACGGATTTGGGTTTTTCATTCATGATGCCGGGTTCCTTGGGTTCGAACCCCAGCACAATATCGGAAGGACCATCGCAGATCAAATGGATCCACAGGATTTGAGCCACCAGCAGCGGGGTGGGCCACTTCAAGATCATCGAGATAAAGATGGTCAGGACCTCTGCAAAAGAGTTTGAAAGGGTGTAGGCGACCACCTTGCGAATGTTTTCGAAAATCACGCGCCCTTCTTCGATGGCTGCCACGATGGTGCTGAAATTGTCGTCCATCAAGACCACGTCTGATATCTCTTTAGCCACATCGGTGGCCGAACCTACCACCACACCAATGTTGGCGTGCTTGAGGGCGGGGGCATCGTTGACGCCGTCTCCAATCATGGCAGTGATCTCACCGTTACTCCGCAATGCGCGAACGATGCGCAGCTTATCCTGAGGGTAAATCCGTGCAAAAATGGCCGTCTTGTTGACATGAGCCATGAGTTCCTCATCGCTCATGCTCGCGATCTGGCTTCCTTCCAGGATTTCGTCGCCATCCTGGAACAACCCGATGTTTCTGGCGATCTTTTCGGCAGTCCGGCGGTAATCGCCGGTGATCATCTTCACCTTAATGCCAGCATGGTTCGCCACCTGCAGGGCGTTGACTACACCTTCCCGCACCGGATCCTCCATGCCGAGCAAGCCAAGCCATTCATATCCCGAATGTTCTTCCAGGCTGCCGTTTTTGGCTTTGACTGCCAGACCCAGCAACCGCAGACCTTCGCCGGCCCAGTTATCGATTTTTGTCAGCAGTTCAATCTTTTCTTCCTGGGAAACAGCACACATCCCCAAAACAATCTCAGGCGCTCCTTTAAGCAGGAACAGGCGCTTCCCGTCTGGAAGAGCCACGTCCACACTCATGAACTTGGTATCGCTGGCAAAAACCTCTTCGCTGAAGCGCTGGGTGGCATTAAAAAGCTCCTGGGCTTTACTGCCGATCTGGGATTCGGCATATTTCCACAGGGCAATGTCCACCGGTCCTTCCAGGTTGTTGCAAAGCACCATCGCAGTTTGGCTCATTTCCGTGTTTTTGAACTCCGTACGCGTTACCCGCATTCTTCCTTCGGTAATCGTGCCGGTCTTATCAGTACAGATGGTCGTGACGGAGCCGAGCGTTTCAACCGCGGATAATCTTTTGACCAACCCATGCCGTTTCAGTATCTTGCGCATGCCCAGGACCAGGATCATGGTCACCGCGATCAATAGCCCTTCCGGGACAGCGGCAATTGCCAGGATGATCGAGGTGCGCAGCATCTCTAGGAATTTGTTGCCCATGATCAATCCGACCACCAGGATTGCCACAGTCAGTGCCAACACAATTTTTGTCAGGGTGGTTGAAAACACCTTTAGCCGGATTTGTAGGGGAGTCTCTTCCTCGGTCGGTTCCTGGACACTGGCAGCGATCTTGCCAAGCTCAGTCTGCAGACCGATTGAATCCACCTGCATCAGCCCATGCCCGGTCAGCACGGTGGTGCCCATGAAGGTTTTGTTGTTTTCTTCGTTGGTGTTTTTTGTCACCGGTTCACTCTCACCAGTCAGAATGGCTTCATCCATGCAGACTTTGGTGCTCTCCAGCAGGAAACCGTCCGCAGGGACATGTTCGCCGGCACTCAACACCACGATATCTCCGGGTACCAGGTCAACCACTTCCAATTCCTGGCGGTAGCCATCCCGGATCACGGTGGTGGTGGGCTTGATCAAATTTTTGAGCGAAAAGTAGGTGCGTTGGGCGTTATATTCCTGGACGAAGCCCATGATTGCGTCAACCACAACCACAACCATAATGATGGCAAAGTCACCGTATTCCTGGACGATCAATGAAACCAGGGCGGCGACCAGGATAATGTATACCAAGGGGCTTTTGAATTGGTTGAGCAGGATTACCCAGGGAGAAATGCCTTTCTCCGTTGGCAGGGCGTTTTTGCCATACTGAACTTGCAGTTCCAAAGCCTTCTGTGAGCTGAGCCCTTGATGCTTTTCCTGCAGGTGGGCGACCCCGTTATTGAATTCCATTTCAGCCATAGTTCATGTACTCCTGATGTCAACAAAGTCCTCAAAGTGTACCTCGTATTGATCGTTTTGTAAATACTAAAAGTTATGAACGATTGGACCTAGGAGTTTGAAGTGTTGGGTGTAGATCCCCATTTCCAGTGGGAGTCCACGCGCACCGCGCAATGCGGGTGACACAGATATAGGGTGCAACCTCATTTGATTACACCAAAAAATGACCGGGTTTGCGCCGTTCCCTGATGGCTCCAGTTTGTCATCCTGAGGAGCGCAAGGACAAAGGAACTTCGGGTGTGTTTTGTTGTTATTGACGAATGCTAGATTCTTGGCTTCGCTCAAAATGACAGACGTTGGTCACCCATTCCCAAGGGGAGGCTGCGTGGCGATACAGCGATGGGTGGACATGACGGGCTGGTCACCCATTCCCAAGGGGAGGCTGCCCACTGGGGACACCAGCGTGAACGACTAGAAGAATCAATTGCATGACCAGACCTGCCCATAAGGGCTATTGGCTCCACTAAAGGAAAACCACCAACCTTTTCGAAGGGGAATATCCGCAAGTAAAAAATATCCTGCCAGTGCTTAAGCCGGGCAGGATGAAACGTTGCGTCTAAATGCTTGAAAAGTCAGCCAAAACAGAGCGTTCTGAACATCACGCGATCGAATAGACCAATGTGTCGTTAGGGAAAGCCAGACTGCTACTGATCCAGCCCAACCACGCGGCGCATGCGGTTCAAGACTGGCCGACCGATCTCGCGGGCTTTTATGGCTCCCTCGCCCAATACTTTGTCGAGGTAGGCATGGTCGTCGATCAGGATGGCATAAACCGATCTCGCTTCCGCAAAGTAAGCCAGCATCAAGTCAGCCAGTTCCTGTTTAAGCGTGCCGTATGCCAGACCGCCGTTGAGGTAGAGCGAGCGCACTTCCCGCAGGCATTGTTCCGGCGCGAACAGCCGATAGATTTGAAACAAGTTGCAGGTATCCGGGTCTTTGGGTTCTTCCGGCGTTTTACTGTCTGTGACGATGCGCATGACCTGTTTGCGCAGTTCCTTTTCTGGGGCAAAAATGGGCAGGGTATTATGATAGCTCTTGCTCATTTTCCGACCGTCAGTGCCCGGGACGGATTGAACCTCTTCCTGAATAATCCCCTCCGGTACCTTGAGGGTTTTGCCGTAGGTGCGGTTGAAGGCTTCAGCAATATCCCGGGTGATCTCGATATGCTGCTTTTGATCCAGCCCCACCGGCACCACATCGGAATTGTAGAGCAGAATATCGGCAGCCATTAAGACCGGGTAGTTGTATAAACCGGCATTGACATCAAAGTCGGGATCGCGTCCCAACTCGGCGTTCTTCTCAACCGCGGCTTTATAAGCGTGGGCGCGGTTCAGCAGTCCCTTGGATGTGACGCAGCTGAGGATCCAGGCACATTCGGGGACCTCCGGAATAGCCGATTGGCGGAAGAAGACCGATTTTTCCGGATCAAGGCCAAGCGCGATCCAGCTGGCAGCCACCTCGTAGATTAAAGATTGCAGTTCCTTGCGCTCCGGCGTGGTGGTCAGGGCGTGCAGGTCGGCAACGAAGTACAAGCCGAGGTATTTTTCGGTGAGGGCAAGCGCCGGCTTGTACATACCGAAATAATTGCCAATGTGCGGGTTGCCGGTAGGTTTGATGCCGGTCAGAGAGATTGGTTGCATTGCGTGATCCTTAGTTAATCAGTTTGAACAAATATTATAATCCATTCGCCTTTCTGGTTGTTTCAAATCGGCTTGGTCCAGCCGGGATCAGGATTATGGATTTTGCCTGCGCTCCGTCCCCCCTTAAACAGCAGTTTGGCTACGCCCGTTCCCTGGGATTGGCGGCATGCCAAACCCGGTCTGGTCATTCGATGATTTTTGTTCGAGTAATTCAAAACTCACCGGTTGAAGGATAAAATAGGGAGAGGAGAATAAACACATGAGCAGCCGACAACCCTGGAAAGGTTTTATGAAAGCGGGGGACGAGAAACCAACCATCAACCGTAACGTTCTCAAGCGCGTGGGTCAGTACGCCAAACCCTACCGCTGGGGCATCCTTGGCTCGCTGGGAGCCATCCTGGTCTCCACGCTTTTGAACCTGGTCAGTCCGCTTATTTTGCGGCAGTTGGTGGATGTGGCCATTCCCAATCGTGATGTGAAATTGTTGATCTACTGCGCGCTGGGCATGTTGTTGGTTCCGCTTTTCAACGGTTTATTCCAACTGATTGAACGTTATTACAGCTCGCGTGTGGGCGAAGGCGTCATCTATGACCTGCGCGTAGCTCTCTATGACCATTTCCAGAAATTATCCCTGCGTTTCTTCATTCATACGCCCCTGGGGGAGTTGATCAGCCGGCTTAACAACGATGTGGTGGATGCGCAAAACGCGGTCAACCGCACCCTGGTCAGCATGGTCACCAACCTGATCCAAGTTGTCAGTGTTTTGGCGGTCATGTTCACCCTGGAATGGCGGCTGACGCTGATCAGCGCGGTGATCGTTCCCCTGTTCGTGCTGGCAGCCCAAAAACTTGGAAAAGTGCTGCGAAAAATCTCCCGCCAGCAGATGGAGGTCAACGCGCGCATGAATTCCACCCTGGGAGAGACCCTCAATGTGGGCGGGGCGCTGCTGATCAAGCTGTTTGGTCGCCGCCAGGATGAGGTGGAACGCTTTAGCGCGCGGGCAAAAGAAGTGTATGACCTGGGCATCAAACGTGCCACGGCCGCGCGCTCCTTCATGGTTCTGCTTGGTGTATTAATGGCGATTGGCAGCTCCCTGGTGTATGGCTTGGGCGGTTACATGGTCATTATGGACATGTTTACCATCGGCACCATCATCGCCTTTGGCACTTATTTGGGGCAGTTGTACCAGGCTTTCCAGGCGCTGGTCAACGCCCCGGTGGAGTTTTCCACCTCCCTGGTCAGTTTTGAACGGGTATTTGAGGTATTGGACCTGGAGCCGGATATTCAGGAGCCGGAGCATCCAGAAACGTTGAACCAGGTGCGCGGGGAAATCAGTTTTGAAAATGTGACCTTCAAGTATCCCAACGAGAGCAAAGGTTTGCTGCACGAGGTGTACCGCCCCAATACGCCTGAAGTGGAAGCGGAAGGATTAATCTCAAATGCCGACCTGACCTTTACCCTTCCGATTGAAGAGTCCCACAGTCAGGCCAGGGAACTGGCGCTGGAAGACATCAACCTGGTTATTCAACCCAGACAGCTGGTCGCCCTGGTGGGTCCCAGCGGAGCCGGCAAGACCACCCTGACCTACCTGCTGCCGCGCCTTTATGACCCCACTTCTGGGGTGATCCGTCTGGACGGGCATGACCTGCGCAACCTGAGCCTGGCAGATCTGACCAGGGCTATCGGCATGGTGACGCAAGAAGCCTACCTGTTTCACGATACCATTCTCGCCAATCTGTTGTATGCCAAGCCGGATGCCACCCAGGAAGAGATCGAAAAAGTGGCGCGAACTGCCAACATTCACCAGTTCATCTCGGCACTCTCCGAAGGTTATCTGACCGTGGTGGGCGAACGTGGATACCGTCTGAGCGGAGGGGAGAAACAAAGGCTGGCTCTGGCGCGGGTGTTGCTTAAAGATCCGCCTATCATGGTCCTGGATGAAGCCACCAGCTCGCTTGACAGCGAATCCGAAGCCCTGATCCAGGAAGCCATGGCGCGCGTGTTCACTGAACGCACCAGCATCGTGATCGCCCACCGCCTGAGCACCATTCTCACGGCTGATTTGATTTTGGTCATGGACCGGGGTCAGATCGTCGAGCGGGGCACCCACGCGGACCTTCTGGCGCAGAATGGGCTGTACGCAGAGTTGTACGAGACCCAGTTCCGCAAGCAAGGACGGGCGCTGGGGTGATGAGAAATAGCAGGGCAGTTTGAATGTCATGCTGACTGCGGAGTGCCCTGTCAGGAATGGCCGCGAAGCAGTTTTTTCATCGTTGCAAATACGGCGGAGCATCTTTCCTGTTGCGAGACGGTCTTTCAGGCCTAATGACGATCGATCTGCCGTGTCCCCTCCAATCATACTATTGCTCTTATCATACTAATGACAATCATTATGGGCGCGATAGGACTCGAACCTACGAACCTTTCTACACCCCCTGTGGGTGCTCGGATGTGACAGATATAAAAAAAGATTGCCGCGCTTCACTCGTAATGACAATCATTATGAGCGCGATAGGACTCGAACCTGCGAACCTTTCTACACCCCCTGTGGGTGCTCGGATGTGACAGATATAAAAAAAGATTGCCGCGCTTCACTCGTAATGACAATCATTATGGGCGCGATAGGACTCGAACCTACGAACCTTTCTACACCCCCTGTGGGTGCTCGGATGTGACAGATATAAAA
>JBAQMM010000204.1:0-5602 GCA_049302815.1 Anaerolineaceae bacterium
GGCGGATACAGCCTCAGCGGCAGCGTCCGGTGGCTACTACAGCGCCCTCAGTTTCTCCGGAGGTTCCTGGCGGCCGCTCACTTCCTGGGTCCTCCTCGCGGCGGATTTGTCCATCTATAGGGGCTGCAGTTTTTTACCCCTGCTTCGCTTTCAAAACGTTCCCGCCATGGAAAACCTTCAGTTCCGCCTCTCGCTGAGTGTCGGCGGCGTCACCCTCTACCGCGCTCCAGCCAGTTTCTACCCTGCCGGTCAGGGCTATCTTGCCCTCGTTCCGCTGCGCCTGCCACCAGGTGATCTGCCCGGTCGAAATTCTGCGGCCGCTCAAACCCTCACTCTGGAGGTCTTGAGTCCGCTCTCAGGCTCCTATGCGCTCGATCTCGATTATCTCTTCCTTATGCCCCAAAACTCGTTCGCGCACTATCAGCCGATCGCCACTTTGGGGCAAAATTCAAAACTGCTGGATGATACTTTTACAAATCAATCCTGGAGCTTGATCTCCGACCAGGAACTGCCCACCCATCAGCGCCTGGGCAATTCTCCCTTCCTTAGCTTGGTCTCCGCCAATTACTTTTACATCTTCCAGACCAACGGGGCAAACCTTGCCCCCATCGATCAGACCATTTCAGTGAAAGCTTGGTATCGGAAGCGTACTCAGGTCATTTGAACAGGATTACAAGCCCACTTCAACGGAGTACTGCGGGAATTTGGTCAACGCCAACAGCCTTTACCCAAACCGCCCGGCAGAATCCATCCGTGGCGGCGGGTCAGATTGACTTCAAATGCTGAACTTTCAATTGTGAGGAACCATCCCTTATGAGCTATCAAGCCTTTATTCTATCCAGCAACTTCAAAACGCAGCTGATCTTCCCAAGGCAACTCGAGCCTCTTTCGCTCTCCTGGTCCTGTGAGGGCGGGCCAAAAAGCGCCACTCTGCGCGCGCCTGACACCAATTTTACCTTTGAGGTCTGGAGAGAGCTGCTGGGGCTCCCGGTCGAGATTTTCAACCAGCGCGGGGTGCCCGTTTGGTGGGGATATATCAACACCATTCGCCAGCCCCTTGGGCAGCTTGAAATGATCTGCAGTTTGGACGGCGTGGCAAACCAGGTCGCCGTGTCCTATACCTCCCTCGAGCCTTCGCAGACCTTTGGCGAGATCATCCAAACGCCCTGGGCATCCGACCCGACCAGTCAAAAGATCTACGGCACCAAGCAGCTCATCCTCAAGCGGGGAATGCTGACGGAAACCGCCGCCCTTCAATTGCGTTCCCTCACCCTCGAAAATTCTGCTTTCCCCCAAGTCGAGTTTAAAACCCGCTCATCCGGGAGCCGCCTGGGGGCGTGCCTCCAGGCAGATTCACCCGCAGGGCTCTCTTCTCCTACAGGGGGTGTCTATCTGGATTGCCTGGGGTGGTTTAGCCGCCTTGATTGGGCGGTATACCAAGGTAGTTCCGGCCTGATCGGTAATTCCGTCAGCCAGGGTGGGGCGCAGTCCCTGGGTAGCGCGGCCGCTTGCACAAAGATCGCTCAATCCTTTACCCCATCCGTTGCCATGAACATTACCGATGTGCAAATCAGGGTGCGCACCCAGGGCACCCCTCTGGATTACCTGATGATCGACCTGCAAACTGACAAATCTGGCTCACCTTCCGGTGACGTTTTGGGCACTATTCAAATCCTGGGCTCCACTCTCAGCAGTGATGGCTTTCCCTGGGTATCAGGCCTGTTTGCTTCACCCCCTTCCCTGGACGCCAACATCCGCTACTGGCTTGTGGCGTACCGCTCCGGTGATGTAAATTCCTCCAATTATTATTCAGCAGCCATGGACGAAACCCTGGCTTTTACCAACGGGTCATTCAAAGTCTACAACGGCACTTCCTGGGTTGCCCGTTCCACCAACGCCGATCTGCTTTTCAAGCTCTCCGGAGTGAAAGAGACCACCCGGCAGATGGAAGATATTTTAAAGGGGGTTAGGGCAATTTTCCCCAGTTTTGTCATTTCCGTCAATAGCGGCATCAGCACACCGCCCTACGACCGCCGACCTGTGACCTGCAAAGAAGCCTTGCTCTCCCTTATCCGGATTGGAACGAGCGGGCTGAAGCCAATCTGTGCTGATGTAAACCGACAGCGCACGCTTGTTGTCTATGAGAGACCGGATCCAGGCGATCCTGGCTTTTGCCTTGATGAAAATGGAGTGGTGACCGATCCATTTGGTAACGCCGTCCAGCCAGACTACCCGCCGGTCGGGCAATGGCTGCAAATCCAGCATAAAGGCAGAATATTCGTGAAGGAAGCCCGCCTGAATCTTGAAGACGGAGTGTTGCTGTTTGATTGAAGTCGATATGCATGAGGATCAGGGAGGATTTGTGTATGTTTTGGACCAGCGCCCAGACGCGATGTAAGGAATAACGCTGAGAGGCAAAGAGAGACAGGTATCCCTGGGTAGTTACAATGGAATTGCCAAGATTCTTGCAGCGCACCAACAGCAGGTAAACCACGGCTTGATTCCTTCGGGCAGGGGATCTCGCAGGGATTATTCCACACGCGGGCAGTCAATTCGCCAGCGATTCTCAATATGAATTTGTCAAGATCCCTCCAAAGTAATTTTTGTAAATCAAGTAACGACTGACAAGGCTTATTTTATCTAAACGGGCTAAACAGTTTGAAACACGCTTCGTTTGAACGAAAGAGATAGGGATATTGAGGCAATATTGCCAGAATTCCCAAGCGCTACGGTGTGCTCCACGGAAGAGCACACTGGAAAGGCATGTGAGGGAATGTTGCCGGAATTCCCAAAGAGCTTTCCATATTGGGAATTGCTGCAATTCGCCAGGATGACAGTGTTGCATCCGGCTATGGGTTAAAATGATGGGATGTAAAACCAAGTAGACGGAGGTTCACATGCCACGTGCGACATTCAATTTCCCCGGTAATTTCCTGTGGGGCGGCGCCACCTCGGCGCATCAGGTGGAGGGTAACAACAGTAATAATGACTGGTGGGTTTGGGAGCAGGAGGAAGGGCGCATCCTCAATGGGGATAAATCGGGCCGCGCGTGTGATTGGTGGGCAGGTCGGTGGCGCGAGGACTTTGACCGTGCCCATGAAACTTATCAAAACGCGCACCGATTTTCGGTGGAATGGTCGCGCATACAACCGGAGCCTGAGCGCTGGGACGAAAGCGCGTTGGATCACTACCGGCAGATGCTGCTGGGTTTGAAGGAACGTGGCATGACCGCCATGGTCACCCTGCATCACTTCACCAACCCGCTTTGGCTGGCGGAAATGGGCGGATGGGAAAATGACCGGGTGGTGGAACTGTTCGCCGCCTTCACGCGCCGCACGGTGGAAGCGCTCAAGGCGCACTGCCATCTTTGGGTGACCATCAATGAACCCAATGTCTGCATGACTGCCGCATATTTTGGCGGCGGCTTTCCACCTGGTAAGCTCGATCTCAAATTGGGACTGAAAACCTTGAGCAACATGGTCAAGGCGCATGCTGCGGCTTACCAGGTGATCCACGAGATTCAGCCCGATGCCCAGGTGGGGGCGGCGCATAACTGGCGGGGATTTGAAGCCGGCAATTGGAATCCTCTCACCAAGTACTCACTGAAGTTGCACAATCAGGTTTTCAATAACGCCTTTGCGCAAACGCTCCAGACTGGTAAGTTTGACGGGGTTTTTCTGAAAGAAGATATCCCCCAGGCTAAAGGCACGCAGGACTTTGTCGGTTTGAATTATTACGGCCGTGATCACCTGCGCTTCAACCTGGCGAGCAAGGCTACCGCCTATACCGACCGGTATTATAAAAAGGACGCCGAACTCTCTGAAAATGGCTTTATTGCCAATGACCCACGGGGGTTTATGGACTGTATCAGGTGGGGCTGGCAGTTTGACCTGCCGATTTACATCACCGAGAACGGTTGCGAAGATTCCGGGGATAATTTTCGCAGGAAATACCTGGTGGAGCACATTCACGCGCTCTGGCACATGATCAATTTCAACGCGCCGGTGAAAGGGTATTTTCATTGGAGCCTCGTCGATAATTTCGAGTGGGAACAGGGCTGGAGCCAGCGTTTTGGCCTGTGGGGTTTGGACACTGAAACGCAGGCACGCCTGCGCCGAAAAAGTGTGGACCTGTATGCAGATATTTGCCGTACCAACAGCCTCAGTGCGGACGCGATCGAAAAGTATGTGCCGGAGGTCTACGGCCGGATCTTCCCGGTGTAAAGCCGCTTGACATCCCTGAGGGTCAGCTGGGGTTCCCCTGGGGAGAACAGGTGGCTCAACCTGCTTCTGTTTTCATAATCGGCGCGTTTCTTGCAACCTGTTCCTAAAGGTCTCAATCAAAGGAGTTGCATATGTTGGCTTATCTCTCAAAATTTCTTCCTCAATTTGTCCTACCCGTAGGGTTGGTAGCGCTGTTGCTTTTTATCAGCCTGTTTTTGATTCACAAGAAACCCAAAGCTGCCACCTGGCTGGTTGTCATCTCCTTGTTGTTGGTGTCGGTCGGCGGGAACACTTACTTTGCCGCCTACCTGACCCGCTCGATGGAATGGCGCTACATGCCCCCAGCCTCCACACCCAAGGCAGATGCCATTGTCGTGTTGGGCGGGGGAACTGAATCACCGGATACTCCCCGCCAGATGGTGGAAGTGAACGGTGCGGGAGATCGCGTGTTGTATGCTGCCAAGCTGTATAAGGAAGGGGCAGCCCCCCTAATCATCCTCTCCGGTGGCAACCTGGGGTTCAGCCAGGCGCGGAGCACCACCCCTGCCCAGGAGATGCGGGCGATGATGATCACATTGGGCATCCCGGAAAAGGCGCTGGTTTTGCAGGAAAAGTCGCAAAATACAGCGGAAGACGCAGCCTACACCCTGGAAATTCTGGAAGGGAAGGGCATTGAGAAGATCATCCTGGTTACTTCCGCGGCACACATGGATCGGTCAGTAATGCTCTTCCGTGACGAAGATTTGGAGATCATCCCTGCCCCGACGGATTATACCGTCACCAGTCAATCCTGGAACAACCTGATGCACTGGGACTATAAGATCGTTCTGCTGAACCTGATGCCGAACAGCCAATCCATGAACCAGACCAACGCCATCCTGAGGGAGTACATGGGAATTTTGTTCTACCGCGTGAAACTGCTCTTTTAGGAGTGCAGCCAGGGGACTGGGAAACTGCCCGGAGTGCCTGAATAGCCAGCCGACCAAAAACAGCCTGCCTGATCCGTCCAAATCCAGCAGACTGCATTGCTTGCTGATATTCAGATGCGTGAAATACGTTTCCTCAAGCCCAATTAATGCGAGGTTTCGCGCTCACCATCTTGAATGAAGGGATTTTTAATCAGCAATTCTCAGTATGGAAAAGCTCTTTAGGAATTCCAGTAAACAATGCCTCAACACGTCTTTTCGGTGTGCACTAATAAACCAGTGCACACCCTATGGGAATCAAAATATAGAGGGTGTGCTCTTCCGTGGAGCACACCGCAGCACTTGGGGATTCTGGCAATATTACCTCAATATTCCTATCTCTTTCGTTCAGACAAAGCGTGTTTCAAGCGGTTTAGCCCGTTTATATGAAATAAGCCTTGCCAGTTATTACTT
>JBAQMM010000205.1:0-6375 GCA_049302815.1 Anaerolineaceae bacterium
GCGCTTTCCATAGCCACCCGCGGCGGCGCGGCGGTCTTGGGCAGGCAGGATATCGGCTCGCTGGAAGTCGGAAAATGCGCCGATTTCTTTGCCATCAACCTCAACCAGCTGGGTTATGCCGGCGCCCTGCAAGACCCGCTGGCAGCAGTGGTTTTTTGCGCGCCCCTAAGGGCTGATTGGACAGTGGTGGGAGGACAGGTGGTGGTCGAGCAAGGTAAACTCACCAGTTTGGACCTGCCCAGGCATATTGAAAAGCATAATGCAGCCTCAAGGAGACTTATCCTGGGCTGAAATTATTGGTATGACTCACCTCATTATTCTACAAAACAAAGGAAAAGAAGTATGCAAAAAAAAGGTTTAGCAGTAGTCGCAGTTGGCGGAAATGCCTTGATTAAAGATAAGAACCATCAATCCGTGCCGGATCAGTTCCAATGCGCTGTGGACACCATGGTACACATTGCCGATATGATCATCGATGGTTGGGACGTAGTTGTTACCCATGGGAACGGACCCCAGGTCGGTTTCATCCTGCGCCGGTCGGAACTCTCTGCCCACGAATTGCACGAAGTTCCCCTGGACTATTGTGGCGCTGATACCCAGGGCTCGATCGGGTACATGTTCCAGCAAGCTCTGCACAACGAATTTCTCAAGCGTGGCATTGATAAGACCGCCGCGACTGTGGTCACTCAAACCATTGTGGACCGCAATGATCAAGCCTTCCAAAATCCAACCAAACCCATCGGTTCCTTCCTTGATGAAGCCCAGGCCAAAACCAAGATGGAAAAGGATGGCTGGACCATGGTGGAGGATGCCGGCCGCGGCTGGCGCCGGGTGGTACCCTCGCCCATTCCCCAGCGGATTGTGGAAGCCAATGCCATCCGCAGCCTGATCAACAATGGCTTTGTGGTCGTTGCCGTGGGCGGTGGCGGCATTCCAGTGATTGAAACGGAAGATGGCAAGCTCATTGGTGTGGATGCCGTGATTGATAAGGACTTTGGTTCTGCCATTCTGGCTTGCATGCTCCAGGCCGACCTGTTCCTGATCAGCACCGCGGTAGAAAAAGTCGCCGTGAATTTTAACAAACCTGATCAGCGCTGGCTCGATCAGATCACAGTCGCTGAAGCGAAGGAATTGATAGCTCAAGGTCAGTTTGCCAAGGGCAGCATGCTCCCCAAAATCGAAGCAATCCTGAAGTACATGGAGTGCGGCGGCAAGAAAGCCCTGATCACCGACCCTGAGCATGTCAAGGACGCCCTGGACGGCAAGACCGGCACCTGGATCCTGCCCTGACCGGGTGGATTGGGGTATGATTACTTTGCATTCAACCAAAATTTGAGATAAGACGGGAGGTCGGCATGGGTATCGATCATTATTCGTGTTCAGTGTGTGGCAGCACCTACTCAGCCAAAGAGATTCAATATACCTGCCCGAGGGATGGCGGCAATCTGACCATTCACCTGGATTTTGAAGTGGCACCGCAAAAACCCAATCCAGGGGTCATTATTGAGAACCCCGAGCGCTCCATCTGGCGGTACTTGCCGCTCCTGCCTGTGTCGGATCCAGGTTTCCAGCATACGCCTTTTCGCCAGGTCGGGTGGACGCCCGTATACCAGCCGGAAGAGCTCCGAAGGGATTTGGGGCTCAGACGGTTATGGGTCAAAGACGAAAGCGGCAATCCCAGTGCTTCCTTCAAAGATCGTGCCAGTGCCGTGGTGATGGCGCGTGCCATGAAAATCAACGCGGAAGTGATTGTGGCTGCCTCTACCGGCAATGCCGGCGCGGCGACAGCCTGCATGGCAGCCAGTGTTGGTAAAAAAGCCATCATCCTTGCCCCGCGCACGGCTCCTCCCGCCAAGGTGGCGCAATTATTGGTCTACGGCGCCCAGGTAATCCTGGTGGATGGCAATTACGATCAGGCTTTTGACTTGAGCATCGCCGCTTCCCAAACCTTCGGCTGGTATAACCGCAACACCGGCTACAATCCTTTCACTGCTGAAGGTAAAAAGACGGCTGCCTTTGAAATTTGGGAACAGGTTTTGCGCAATATGGAACCTGGTTCCTCACCCTTGACCATCTTCATCCCAGTTGGTGACGGTAATATCATCTCAGGAATTCATAAGGGCTTTAAGGACCTGCTTTCACTGGGATGGATCGAAAGCCTGCCCAGATTGATCGGCGTGCAGGCGGAAAAGTCTGCTGCCATTGCCAATGCTTTTGCCTCTGGTGCCGATAAAATTACCCCGGTAAAAGCCACCACCATTGCCGACAGTATCAGCGTGGATTTGCCTCGCGATGGCTTGCGCGCTCTGCAGGCTGTGCGGGAGAGTGCTGGAGGTTTCGTGACGGTTACTGACGAGGAGATCCTGCAAGCCATTCCCGCGCTGGGCAAGGCCGGTATCTTTGCCGAACCGGCTGCCTCAGCGGCTTATGCAGGGTTGGTAAAAGCTGTTCGCTCCGGGTTAACCGACCCAATAGCCCCGGCACTCGTACTTTGCACAGGCAGCGGTCTCAAAGACGTCAGGGCAGCCACCCAGGCTGTGCCCCCCGCGCCCATTATTGAACCAACATTACAGGCATTGACAAAGGTGATCTATGACTGACCCCGTCTTTACCGTTATCGCCCCAATTTACAATGAGCTGGAAAATCTACCCCTGCTGTATGCCCGCGTCCGCGAAGAGATGGACAAAACCGGCGAACCCTGGGAGTTGATCCTGGTGGATGATGGCAGCCAGGATGGCTCCACCGACATTATTCGAAAACTTGCCAGCTCGGATGAACGCGTCCGTCCGGTGATCTTTGCCCGCAACTTCGGCCACCAGATCGCGGTCACTGCCGGCATGGATTACAGCCGGGGAAACGCTGTCATCATCATCGACGCTGATCTACAGGACCCACCGGAAGTGATCCATGAACTGATTGCCAGGTGGCGCGAAGGTTATGAAGTGGTTTACGCCGTCCGCACCGAGCGGGAAGGTGAAACCTGGTTCAAGAAAAAAACCGCCTCTGTGTTTTACCGGCTCATTGACCGCATAACCGATGTAAAAATCCCGCTGGATACAGGCGATTTCCGCCTGATGGACCGTAAGGTCATCAACATCATGAATGGCATGCGGGAAAAGCACCGTTTTTTGCGCGGCATGAGCGCCTGGACTGGTTTCAGGCAAATTGGCGTGGACTACAAAAGGGCTGCCCGTTATGCTGGCGAAAGCAAGTACCCATTCAAAAAAATGCTTAAACTTGCCATGAATGCTGTCACAGGCTTTTCCTTCTACCCGCTGCAGCTTGCCACGCACATCGGCGTTGCCGCGGTGGCACTCAGCATCATTGCCATCCCGGTGGTCATCATACTGAACCTGGCTGCCCATGTCCAGTTTCATGGGCTGGCAACCACGCTGATCATTATAGTATTTCTGGGCGGCGTCCAACTGATCAGCCTCGGGATCATCGGAGAATATCTCGGCAGAATTTACGACGAGGTCAAAGGACGACCGCTTTACATCGTGGCTGAAGGACCTGATCCATCGTATGACCCAACCCGTTTGGACCTGCCCCCCAGGCAGCCCCTCTCGTAAAAAATTAAACTTATATAAGGAAATTCTTATGGCTAAAATCGACCTGACTATTGATAACGAGCGCTTGGAAAGATCTCTGCAGCGCGTACGTGAAAAACACATCATCATCCCCACTCTGGCACAACAGCGGGACCCCAGCCTGGTGCCTGATACAATCAAGCAGCAGTTGAAAGACATCGGGTTGTGGGATCTCCATCCCCTAAATCTTTTTCGCATCACCTGGCATAACGAGCCAAAAGCACAAGGCGGCTTGTTTGGCGGTCTGAACATGATTGAATTTCCATCCAGCCTCACTGGGGTGAACGCCCGAATCATCGCCCTGGTCGGCAAGTGGTTCCCCTGCGGTGTTCATAAGGTTGGCGCCGCCTTTGGCTGCCTGGTGCCCCGCCTGGTGACCGGTCAATTTGACCCCACCCAGCAAAAGGCTGTCTGGCCGTCCACGGGCAACTTCTGCCGCGGCGGAGCCTATGACTCTTACCTGCTCGGATGTGATTCCATTGCTATCCTGCCGGAAGGCATGAGCCGCGAAAGATTCGATTGGCTGAAAAATATTGCCAGTGAGGTCATTGCCACCCCCGGCAGCGAATCCAACGTCAAGGAGATTTTTGACAAGTGCTGGGAATTGCGCCGCTCCGGTCAGGATTTGATGATATTCAACCAGTTCGAAGAGTTGGGCAATTACCTGTGGCACTATGCCATCACTGGCAGTGCCTTCGCGGAATTGATTGATCAAGCCCTGGGTCCCAAGAGTCGCTATTGCGGGTTTGTATCCGCCACTGGTTCCGCCGGCACCATCGCTGCGGGAGATTACATCAAGCAGCAATTCCCTGGCAGCAAAATCATTGCCAGCGAAGCCCTGCAGTGCCCCACCCTCTTAAACAATGGCTTTGGGGCGCACCGCATCGAAGGCATCGGTGACAAGCACGTCCCCTGGATTCATAACTCGCGCAATACCGATTTTGTCACCGCCATTGATGACACTGCCGTGGTGAACCTATCCCGCCTGTTCAATGAGCCTGAAGGCCGGAAGCATCTGGTGGATTCGGGCGTGGATGAGAACCTGGTCGGTCAACTGAACTTGCTGGGATTCTCAGGAATTTCCAACCTGCTTTCAGCAGTGAAGTTCGCCAAGTATAACGAACTGACCGAGCAGGATGTAGTTGTCACGGTTTTGACCGATTCGATGGAACTCTACCAGAGCCGCCTGCGGGAAATGCAGGCAGAATTTGGACCCTATACCCACGCGAACGCCGTGGCAGATGATGCCCGCTACCTTAAAGGTCAGGGCACTGACAATATGGAGGAACTTAGTTATTACGGGCGCAGACGCATCCATAATCTCAAGTACTACACCTGGGTGGAACAGCAGGGCAAAACCTATGAAGAAATTCAGGCACAATGGTATGACCCGGATTATTGGCTGGAAGTCCAAGCCCAGGTGCCCGAGATTGACGCTTTGATTGAAGAGTTCAATCACAAAGCTGCTGTTGGTTGAAATACCCGGGGTCCGGTGAATACCCTCAACGACATACCTGAAACAAGCCTGGTGCTGGTCGCGATCGTGCCCAATCAACGCGACCTGGACATTGCCAGGCTCCTTGGCTGGTACCGGATCCCGCTCAAAAGTGCCCCGAAAGTCATTTCGGTGGATTATCTGGCGCTTTACCAAACCGGGGCATTTCCGGAAGCCGAGCGCTGGCAAATTCATTGGATCGCACCCATCCTGGGGCATGAACTGACCACCCGGATGGAGTTACTGCACGACCAGGCGGACCATCCCCGCGCGCGGGAAGAGTACTTCAAATTGCAGCTAGGTTCCCTGCGGGCCTTGCCGAAACCGATCCAGGCAGGCAGTTGGAAAAGGGTCACCTTCTTTTACACCACCATGCGGCGGGTAAATCAGGCAGAAACGCTGAGCGATTTACCCGTCCATGATGACGAACGCCCGGTGTTGTGGCAATCCCTGCGTGAACGGGCATTGCGAGCCAATGAGTACCAGGCTGGCGAATTACCCCAGTTGCCAGTAGACCCTGCCATTTTGGCGCTCTTCAGCGGCCTGTATGGCTCAAATGACCCCGTCGAGTAAATAAGTAAGAATTGTGCTGTATGGCTTGAAGGAGGTCTGGGGTAGAATCCTCCTATATTGATTCTTGTTGAGGTTTCATCATGAAGAAACTGATCAAATCTGGAACGATCGTTACCGCGGAGAAGACTTTCAAAGCCGATATCCTGCTTGAAGGCGAAAGAATCGTCCAAATTGAATCGGAAATCACCTGCCCAGAAGCCGAAATCATCGATGCTGCCGGCATGCTGGTTTTGCCAGGCGGCGTGGACGCGCATGTGCACATAAGCCTGCCCATGGCAGGTACCGTTTCCTCGGATGACTACTACACCGCCGGCAAGGCAGCTGCATTTGGCGGAACCACCAGCCTGATCGACTTTGTCTCTCAAGACCAGGGCAGCCTGGCAGATAACATTGCCCGTAAGCGCGCCGAGGCAAGCCCACTTGCCAGCGTGGATTACGGGCTGCACATGAACATCACCCGCTTTGATGCCCAGGTGGCGGAGGAGATCCCTTACCTGCCCTCGCTAGGGGTATCCAGTATCAAGGTATTTACCGCCTACAACAACCGCCTGCGCCTCAACGATGGAGACATTTTTCGGGTCATGCGCATCGCCGGTCAAAACGGACTTTTAACCATGGTGCACGCGGAAAACGGCGATGTCATCGACATATTGGCGAAGGAGGCACTCCTGCAAGGGCATACCGAACCGATCTGGCACGCCCGCACCCGTCCAGCC
>JBAQMM010000206.1:0-2290 GCA_049302815.1 Anaerolineaceae bacterium
TGACACCCGCGCTAAGTCGGCAACATCGTGACTTGTGACCCTTTTCTGCATCAATCCAGCCTCATATGAACATGCTATTAACACGTGTTAATGCTACGTTATGAGTATAGCACAGACTCGGCGGCTGTCAACAAGATTCCAGAAAATCACGAAATCTTAGTTGAGCGCGGAAAAACGGATCACTCGTATTTGAGCGCGTCCACCGGCACAAGCGTGGCGGCGTTGAGCGCCGGATACAACCCCGAAAGCAAACCCACCAGCGTGGCAAAGACAATGCTGAAAATCGGCAGCCAGAACGGCGTGGACGTCGCGATTGACGACGAGGACATATACCCAACGGAAGAAGCCTGGCTGGCAAGATACGAACCGGCAAAAATATTGATCAAGCCGCTGATCACCCAGCCCAAAGCTGCCCCGCCGACCCCGCCAACAAAGCCGATGCCGGCTGCCTCTCCCAAAAAGATGGTCAGAATGTTATTATTGGTCGCGCCAATGGCTTTCATGATGCCAATCTCACGCGTGCGCTCCAGAATGGACATGGTCATGGTGTTGGCAATCCCGATTGCCGCTACCAGCAGGGCAATCGCTCCCACCCCGCCAAAAATGATCTGCATGATACTGTAGAACGAGTTGATGCTTTCCACGGCGGCCTGCGGGGTGTAAGCCTGGAAGCCCAGCTCGGTGATCTGATCGGTCACATCCACCACAACCTGGGGGCTCTCCGCCTTGACGATCAGTTGGCTATAGCCTTCCTTATCGCGGTTGATCTTCTGTCCGCGTGCCCATCCATTCCAGATGTTGACCTGTTCCAGGGGCAGGTACATGTTGTAATCGGCTTCGCCCTTGGTTTCCTTGAGCACGCCCACCACTTCCAGGTTGTAGGATCGACGCGTCTCGGTGCCGTCCTGGTTCCACTTTGTCAAGGTGATCTTGAGGTTTTTACCCATCAGGTCAGGTGGCTCCAGGGGCGGATCATCGGGACGCTGCTTGGGGTCGTAAAAGTTCCGGTTGATATAGGAACCGATCACCACCTGACCCTTGCTAAGTTCTGTCGTTCCCTGGGCGGCTTCCAGGCTCATGTCCGACAGATCTGCCACATCCACACCCAAAAAATTGCCCCAGGACATCAGTTTTTCGTAAGAGATTTCCACGCCCATGCTCAGATAATCCTGGATGATTACCCGTTTGACCCCCGGGATAGCCTTAATCTCCTCGATGGCAGAAGGCGTCAGCAGTTTCATGTCCTCCTGCGAGATCACCATCATCCCGCTTTGCGCTTCTGGGTAGCCGGGATAAACAGTGACGCTGGAAAGGTCATTGATCCCCCAAAGCGACTCGGTGGCGTTCTTTTGCAGCCCGACCCCCAGAGAAACCAACGTCACCACCGCGGCCGTGCCAATCACTACCCCGACGGCGGTCAAAACCACGCGGCCTTTTCGGCGGCTTAGATTGGCGAAAATTAGGCTGACCAGATCAATAAAGCGCATGGATATGCCTCGTCATTTCACTGGGATCGGTTCAATTTCCATCGGTGGTTCCGACTCTTTACCCCCTTCAACGCCTCCCTCCACGGGACCGCCAGTGGGGGTTTCCGAGCCGGTGCCAATCCCTAAAAAGCCCTTGATGGCATTCCAAACCTTCGCCAAAAACCCGGTTTCTTGCACCGGTTCTTCTGGCAGAACCTCACCCTCGCCGGGGATGAGTTCCGCGGGAATTTCCATGGGCGGTAGCACTTCCACCTCCAGCTTGGATTGGTACACCCGTAGCTGGTTGAAGTCATCAGTATAATTGATATCCACATTTAGCGTGGCTGTACCTTCCTGCCAGGGGGTGTAGGTCACATCGAAGGTATAGTACCCGCCCGGGTCAAGCGTGCCAACCAGCGAAGTGCCGTTCATGATCTCACCAGTGTCGGTGGTGAGGGTCATATTGCCCAAAACGACCATGCTCTTGGACAGGTTGGTGACCTGTATGGGCAACATGGTGATCATGCCCGAATAGATCATGCCCGGGTCGCGGTATAAGCTGATTTCAAGCTTAGGCAGGGAATAAACCAGCAGCATAATGACCTGGTCATCCACCATACGCACGCCCTTGGGGTCGGTGTAGACCA
Organism: Anaerolineaceae bacterium; assembly: GCA_049302815.1. GTDB lineage: Bacteria > Chloroflexota > Anaerolineae > Anaerolineales > Anaerolineaceae > Mesolinea. The sequence continues at coordinate 2,114 of JBAQMM010000206.1, forward strand.
GGGAAACTCTGAGAGGGTAGGCGCCCGGAACAGTGGAGACATTGACCACAAATTCCTGCACGGTGTCCACCTGGGCGTTCACAGGCAGATCGCCCAAGAGCACCACGTTGGACTGGCCGATCGGGGCAAAGTTGGTAAGGTCGCCGCTGTTGCCTGAAATGCCGCCGGGGGAAGGGG
>JBAQMM010000207.1:0-13750 GCA_049302815.1 Anaerolineaceae bacterium
CACTTCAGCCGCGCCCCAGGCGGCATGCGGACCGCTGGTATAAGACCAGGTGATACCCAGCTCAAAGGGAAGGATCATCTCAGGCTGCAGCACATCCGGGGTGAACAAAGGTTCGTATTGCTGGGCAATCAACCAGGGACTGCCAAACATGTTTTCATAGGTCGTCAAAAAACTGTGGTCAGCGTACAAGTCAGTTTCCCAATCTCCCCGGTTATGGACCTGGGAAAAGAAGTACATCAAGCCAACGGAACCACAATTCAGTTCCGAAGCCAATCGTAAAACCATTCCATCCGGAAAAATGAGCGCGACCATGGTGCCTTCGCGCCAACCATAATAGCCAGTCCCCAATTTGCCGGCTGCCAGCACCAACTGTTTGTACAGCCCCCGCTGCCCCGATTCAACCAAACCCATCGGGTAGTCCTCCGCCTCATAGGTCTCAGGTGAGCCATAGACCCACCCGCTCTGATACTCCAACACAGCCAGTAACAAGCGCGGGTGGATTGAAAAATCCAGCGCCACCTGTTTGATTATCTCAGCACCGCTAAGATAACCCGAAGCATAGACACTTTCGTGATAGGTCGAGAGATACCCGCCTGCCTGCGCCACAAAAGTCTCCACGTCAAAATCCAAGGCAGATTGGGAGTTTACCAATTCGCTATCCGGGAAAAGTTTGAGATTGGAACTGACCGAATCCAACCTGGATGGGATCAGCAGCAGCTGTCCTTCAGGGATAAAGCCTTCTTCCGGAATGGGACCAGTGGAAGTGATTTCGCTGACGCCAACACCAAAGCGAATTGCCAGCACGTCCAGGCTGTCCCCGCTTTGGGAGTAATACAGGATGGGCGCCTTATCTTCATAATTAATATCTTGCGTCAGAGTTGACAGGAGTACCGGTGCAGATAAATTAGTGGCGATCGGGTCGCTTGATGGTTGTGCCAGGGTAGGCTCCGGTGTGGGCTGGTTTGTTTCCAGAGTGGTTTCTGGAGTTACCCCAGAGGCAGCCGAGAGGGCTTGAGCGGATTGGACGAATAAAAGATCCGGTTTGGCTTGAGGTGCTTGGGCTGGATGCACCAATAATGTTCCACCGACCAAAACCAACACCAGCGCTTGTATAAGCAACTTCTGGCTGTGACGGCGACGCACCTTGTTTCGGTAGCGTCGGCGTTCAGCTCGGGATCGGTTAACGGCCGATTTGGTTGAAATCGGCACGGCCATTGAAGGCTTCAACTGTCTGTCCATCTTTGCTCAAATATCCATCATATTCAACCCCGGTACCTGAAGCGACCCACCCGCCTAAAACAAATGGGGTGCCACCATCTGCAGGGATCCACGCGCCGTTATAGCGCCTGGCTACATGCAGATGTGTACCGGTGGAAAAACCGCCCTCGCAAGAGGGGTACCCTATCACGTCTCCTTCGTTTAGATAAGTGCCAAGGCTGGTTCTGCCCGCTGCTGCGATGTGCATATATAGCAGGGACCAGCCGGTTTGCTCAATCCCATCCCCGTCCAGGTCCTGGACGACTGCGCCATTTTCAGAGCGGACAACCAGACCATCAGCCGCCGCCAGCACGGGGGTGGTGCTTTCATAACAGCCATATTCCTCACCTGGGGGCGCAAAATCCAAGCCAGCCCAGGCTGAACCCGTACCCCAGCCGACGTGGGGACCTCCGGTGAGATACCAGGTGTCACCTTCTGCCAGCGGCAGAGCCAGATCAGGCTGCGTCAGATCAGCGGGGACGAGCGGTTCAATCGCGAATGCGAAGGGAAAACCAAACAGGCTCTGATAAGCCGTGTAAAAACCAGATGAGGAGACTGCCTGCTTCCATTCGTCCTTGCCAAGCAGCAAGCCCAACATGTACTGCATACCGGCTGTGCCGCCGTTGATGGTCGGGTCGATTCGCATCACCGCACCATCGGCCAGTGTCCAAACTGCCAGCGCCCGCTGTTCCCATAAGGTATAACCGCGGGTCATTTCATTGGCTGCCCAACTTAGCTGCTTGTACAATCCCTTGCGGTCTTCATCGACCAAACCCAGGGGGTAATCCTTGGAGCTTTCGGGGGCAGGCTGACCGGTAAGCCAGCCGCTGCGGTACTCCAACACTGCCAGCAAAAGCCGCGGATTAACCGAGAATTCATCGGCAACGCGCTGAACGATCTCCGCTCCGGTGAGCATGCTGCCATCCTCCAACTCTTCGGTATACGTGGCAAGCTTTCCATTAAATTGGTAAACCACTGACTCGGTGTCAAAGCCGATAGCAGATGGGCTGTAGAGCAGCTCGGAATCCGGAATGATCTTGAAATAGGTCGCCAGTTCATTGGCGCTGGCGGGAGGAATAATCAGCTTTTGGTCGGGCTCGATCAGGTTGGGGTCTTCGACATTTTCATTGGCAGCCAGGATTTGCGCGACCGAAACCTGATGTTTGAGGGCGATCCTTGCCAGGGAATCACCGGATTGGACGGCGTACTCGGTGGTCTCCGAACGCAAGGTCGGCAAAATGGCCGGCTGGTTAGGGGTCGGGATAGGCCCAGCAGGAGCAGGGGTCAGGGTGAGACGGGGAACCTGGGTGGAAAGTGCCTGGCTGGCTGTGGCTGCCAGGGTATGGGTAGGCGCGTTGGTACTTCCTTCGGGTAGACGCCAGGGATCATAATTATTTATAGGTTGGTAGCAAGCCTGAAGTGTCATCATAATCACACTCGAAAGCACTACAGCAAAAACCTTCTGAGTCGGTCTGGAAACCCGTGCGGACTTGGAAATTAATTGTGTAAGGGAAACTATGGGTTTCATTTAAAGAGTAGTTGCATGATTCGTACCAGTACGCTTGTGCTTTCTAATTGATCGAGTCAGGAGAATCACAATAATGCAAGTTGTAAACGCTTCATACTTCCTTAAGTAAGTGCGCTTTTATCAGATAGGTTTCGGTATTTTTCAGATGCAGGCCAACTTTTCAGGGCAGCTTTGTAGATTACCCTTTCAGGGTAATAGTCAGGCGTTCCGCCTGACTTACAACTTTGGTAAAAGGGGACATTTCTACCTTGGGCTAACAGCAAAAACCGAGGGTATTGAAAAAGTCCCTTCATCAAAAGGTTGATTTTGCATGACAAGAATAAAGTGAGATTTTTGCTGTTTTACTACGCACCAAATCCCCTTTTCATCTTGTGATTAGGATCAAAATCCTGCCCCATTGAGGGCGGGGAGGAGAAAGGGATGGAGTAATGACTTTACAGAGTGTATTTTTCAACACCCTCAAAAAAGCCCCTCATTGACAAATCCCGAGGAAAGGATAAAATATAACCCTCAAGCCGAAGTGGCGGAACTGGCAGACGCGCTACGTTCAGGGCGTAGTGGGCAAAGCGCTCGTGAGAGTTCAAATCTCTCCTTCGGCATTAACGCAACCTCACGGGTTGCGTTTTCTTATATTGATAGTTTGACTACCCTTGTCCTCGAATGTTTTTTCGATTCAGACACCTGGGTGGTACAATATTTGCAACGGGATAATCCAAATGCAAGCGCTCTGGGAAAAAATCAAGCAGATAAAATGGAATGACCGCCGCATCATCCTGGTGGTGGTGATTGTCATTCTGGTCTTCCTGATGATGGATTTCAACAACCGCATGGTGCTGATGCTGCAATTGGAGCAACAGGAAGGGCAGTTGAACACCCATGTGGCTGAATTGGAACAAACCAAGGTGAAGCTCGAAGCGGACATTGCCTACGCCACCTCTGACCGCGCACTTGAGGAATGGGCGCGCGAAAAAGACCGCATGATTAACGAAGGGGATTACCCGATCATCATCATCCCGCCGGTGGATCAGGTGATCACCCCTACACCCGTCCCCACCCAAGAAGTTCCCCGGCTTTCGCGCTTCCAGATCTGGAAAGAGCTGTTTTTCGGCGAGCAGTAGCTCCAAACCAATCCCATTCTTCTCCGCATATACCCTTCAACAAAAAAGTAATATTTCCCCTGCACACAAATCAACCAGCTTGTTTTTGGGCCTGCCTAATAGAGCAATTTATGGGGATTTTTCGGTATGCTCGTGATTATAGCAATATAATTATTCGAGTTCAGAAACATTGTCAACTAAACTATTAAATTGCAAAGGAAGAAAGATGAAAGATCGGTTGTCAAGACTTGCCATTCTATCAATTACCATAGTTTTAGTTTTTACCAGTCTGACCGGTTGCGCTCAGACATCCAGCCAACAACGAATAGTCTGCCTCGCTCCCAGTTGTGTTGAGGTGATTTATGCACTCGGGCTTGAAGATGAAATCGTTGGCTGGTCGCAATATACTGACTACCCCCCTGAAGTGACAGAAGTTAAGGGGTGGGTCCCCTATCAAGACTATCAGTTTACCAGTATTGAGGACGAACTCAGCAAAGACGTCGCTGTTGTGAGCGGTTTTACGGATTACAACAAAGAACTGGTTAAGGCACTTGAACCTACATTAATCATTGCCACGGAATCCCTGCAATACGACATGGCAGAAGAACTTAAGGCTGAAGGTTACAATGTGCTCTATCATAATCCGACTACCCTTGATGAAGTTTTCCAGATGATCCTTGAAATTGGTGACGCTACAGGAACGGGTACCAAGGCGCAAAAGTTGGTTGACGGCTACAACAAACAAATTGAGGAAGTCAGGGCTATTACAAAAGACCTTCCGAAAATTAAAGTCTATCTTGAGATTAGTCATTATGGACCCTGGGCAACAGGTTCCGGTTCACCAATGGATGATGTTATCGAGATTGCCGGCGGTACGAATATTTTTGAAGATGTTCAAGAAACTGCTTTTGAAACCACGAACGCAGAGATTGTTAAACGCAACCCGGATGTGATTCTGACGCCGTTGTGGCCAGACGCAGGTGTTGATGAGGTGACCACCGTTCGTGAGATCGTCATGCGGGAAGGTTATGAAACCATAGAAGCAGTTCAAAATGATCGTGTATATCACTATGATTCAAGTCTCTTCAAGCGTCCAGGCCCCCGCCAGGTCACCGCAATTCTCAAAATGGCTTATTTACTCCACCCTTACTACTTTGATAATCCAGAAAATTCGGTATCCCCATGGGAACTTGGCAAGATTGATGATGTATACGATCCCCCAGCCCCACTGGATTGAGGCTTTTTTATAAACAAGCAAGTGCCTGAATGAAATGTTTCTGACAGGATCGATGCAGGGGTATGTAAGAAAAACATACCCCTGATTTTTTTGCCTTCACACCAAAGCGGCTTGGAAACCCTCAGTCTCCCCTGTTCTCAGGTATAATAACCACCTTATGAACCTGGCAGAATTGACTCAAAAGATGAATGACCTGGTGCAAGCCAAAGGTTGGTACGACGCTGACTCCCCCAGGCAGCAAACCTTGCGCAACCTGGCGATCTCCCTTTCGCTGGAAGCGGGTGAAGTGTTGGAGTATTTCCAATGGCGGGAGGATGTGGTCGATCAGGAAGGCTTGGCGGGCGAATTGGCAGACGTGGCACTTTATCTACTGCAGCTTTCCCACATTGCCGGCATAGACCTGGAAACGGCCATCCTGCACAAGATTGAACAAAATTACGCCAGGACCTGGCCGGAGCATGAGGCGCAAAAGGAGCAAGCATGATCATCGCTGTGTATGGTAGTGCCAACACCAAACCCGATGAACCGCTGTATCAGAACGCCCTGGAATTAGGCCGGCTGCTGGCACAAGCCGGTCACACCGTTATGACCGGAGGCTATTGCGGGACAATGGAAGCTGTTTCCCGTGGAGCAGCAGATGCTGGTGGCAAGACCATCGGCGTCACCTGTGAGGAAATTGACAGCTGGAGACCTGGCGGTGCCAATCCCTGGGTGCAGGTGGAGATCTCCACCCCAACCCTGACCAAACGCCTGGATTACCTCACCCGCCAGCCGGATGCGATGATTGCCCTTCCAGGTGGAATCGGGACGCTGTGTGAAATTACCCTGGCGCTAAACCTGATGGCAATCGCCTCCACCCCGGCAAAACCCTGTATTTTGATCGGCCCAGAGTGGCAATCCACATACCAAACGTTCTTCAGTCAAAACGGGGCTTATATTTCTGAAGCGGATCAAGCCCGCCTTTATTTTGCACCAGACGCCTCAAACGCTGTATCATTACTAAACCACACCTTATTTTTGAAAGAGTAACATGGAAAAGAAACTGCCCACCAGACAAGAAAATTTTTCAGAATGGTACAACCAACTGGTCATCAAGGCCGAACTGGCTGATTACGCCCCGGTGCGCGGTTGCATGGTGGTGCGCCCCTACGGCTGGGCAATTTGGGAGAACATCCAAAAAGCTCTGGACGAACGCTTCAAGGCAACTGGTCATGTCAATGCCGCCTTCCCCTTGCTGATCCCCCAGTCATTCATGTCCAAGGAAAAGGAACACGTGGAAGGCTTCTCTCCTGAACTGGCCGTGGTCACCCACGGCGGCGGGCAAGAACTGGAAGAACCGCTGGTTATCCGCCCAACTTCCGAAACAATCATCGGAACCATGTACTCGAAATGGATCCAGTCCTACCGGGATCTGCCGGTATTGATCAACCAGTGGGCAAACGTTGTGCGCTGGGAGATGCGCACCAAGTTATTCCTACGCACGCTTGAGTTCTACTGGCAAGAAGGTCATACCGCCCATGCCACCGAGCAGGAAGCCGTGGAGGAAACCGAACGGATGCTGCAGGTTTATGCGGATTTTGCCCGCAGGGAAGGGGCCGTACCGGTCATTCCCGGCATGAAGAGTGAGACCGAAAAGTTCGCCGGTGCGGTGCACACCTACTCCATAGAAGCCATGATGGGAGATACCAAGGCTTTACAGGCGGGAACATCTCATTTTCTCGGGCAAAAATTTGCCAAGGCGTTTGATATCAAGTTCCTGGATGAAAACAACCAGCTTCAGTACTGCTGGACGACCTCTTGGGGGCTCTCCACCCGTTTCATTGGCGCGATCATTATGACCCACGGCGATGACCAGGGCTTGGTATTACCGCCAAATCTGGCGCCGATCCAGGTAGTAATCGTCCCAATTTATCGCAAGGATGAGGAGAAAACCCCGGTACTCGAAGCCGTCGAAAAGGTCGCGGCTCAACTCAGCAACTTCCGTGTGAAGGTGGACAACCGCGAAGGGCTCACGCCTGGCTTCAAGTTCAATGATTGGGAGCTAAAAGGTGTGCCCCTGCGCATCGAACTTGGTCCCAAGGATGTGCAGAATGGCACTTTTGTCTTGAGCCGCAGGGACATTCCCGGCAGGGAAGGGAAATCCTTTACCCCACTCGAGAATGCCCAGGCTGTCGTCGCAGAAATGCTAAAAACCATCCAGGCGAATATGCTCGTTAAAGCCACAAAGTTCCGCGACGACCACATCTTCGAGGCAACAGATTACGAAAACTTCAAGACCATCGTGGCGGAAAAAGGCTGGGCGTACTGCTGGTGGAGTGACGACCGCGAGAACGAAGCCCGCATCAAGGAAGAAACCAAAGCTACTCTGCGCTGTTATTCCAGAGAAGCTAATCTGGGCGAGGGCACCTGTTTTTACAGCGGCAGGAAGACCCATCAGAAGGCCTACTTCGCCAGGTCGTATTGATCGAGCCAGCCTTCAGGCAGAAAGCAACGAGCCGTGTCAGCCATTGACCTTAACCGGCTGAAATCCCAAATATCCGGGCTGGTGGATTCCTACCAGGACCCTCAGGCTTTTTCACAAGCCTTTCATAAGTTGCTTGGGTTTTACCACCGCTACTCCCACCGTCCCAACGCGGACGCCATCCCCAAAACCTTCATGCGCACTTATGATCTGCCAGATCAGGTCGTCCGCCAGGTGGAATTGGGTCTTAAACAACCTGCCCAAGACGCCCCTGAGGCGACCCTGGCGCTGGTCCGTTTTTTCTGGCAGGAACCTTATTTTGAATCCCGCGACATGGCGACTTTTTTGTTGGGTCAGTTGCCAATAAACTATGCAGGTACCGTGAAGGAGACCATTTTTGAATGGCTTTCCAAAACTGTGGACCGGGCAGTGGTGCAGTCCATATTCTCAAAAGCCACTGCCACCCTGCAGTCCCAGGAGCCAGGCGAATGGGAAGACCTGGTCAATCAGTTGTTGTCTCATCCAGAGGAAAAATTCCAGAATTATGGTCTTTATGCCGTCGCAATGATCATTGAAAAGCGCTCTTTAGTCGACCTGCCTGTGCTCTTCAAAATGCTGAGACCATTCATCCAGGTGGGTTCCGAAGCGCTGCAAACCAATTTGAGCAAAGCCCTCAAGGCTCTGGCAGAAAGCACTCCCCATGAAACCGCTTATCTGTTGAAGCAGGTGCTAGCTGATACGCCGGGCGCTGCCATCGAGCGCCGGATGCGTTCTTATTTATCCTTCTTCCCGGAAGAAACGGCCACCAGCCTTCAGACTGCCATTAAGACTCACGCGGTCATCAATCGATAAGCCTACAACAAGCCGGGCTCAATCGAGTTCGGTAACGACTAAGTCGTCAAAACTGACCTGGACGTCTCCCTCACCATATGTTCCCACCAAAAAACCAATATCCCCGCTGGTGTAATCGGCGTCATCGACCTGCCCCACCAGATCATCGTTCGCATATAGCGCCAGAGATCCCCCACCACATTCAGCCTTAAGGTGATTGGTGCTGACGCCTTTGTTGATAGCTTCGCTCGGCTCAAACCAATCGCTGCTGAGGCGAATAAGCCCATCCGGCGACATTTTTTGGATGATGTAGTTGCCATCGCTGCTGATCAAAAGCATATAGAAATGCTGCATATCCTGGTAGTTGCACAGCAGACCAAAGTTATTGTCGTCAGATCCTGAAATCTTGGTGGCATCCACTGTGATGACAATATTCTCGAAATCCCGATGGGCAAGCGCCCATTGATCGAAATAAGTCTCCTGAACCTTGATTTGATAGGAGCCTTCATGGTAGTCATTGGTGGCATTACTGCCGCTGTACTGATCCCAGCCGCTGGACGGGTCGGAAAAATCATCCTCATAAAGCACTTTGCCACCCGAACAGGCACAAGTTAAGATCACCGCAGGAAGAACTAATAAAATCAGGTTTAATTTGGGTTTCATTCAACCCTCCTTACCAGTCTTTGATTATACTGCAAGGGTGAAAGCTTGTTTTTGCTGCTTCTTCTGTGGGTTTTGGTAAGGCAGGCGCGCTGTCCGCCGGACTTTGCTCACTCTGGAACTAACCTCGCAGTCCTCTTTTTTCTCGGCACATTTACTGGAAACAGAGGAAGATTAATCCAGTTCAGTTATCCCGAGTCGGACCCGGAACGCACAGCCTTTCCAGCCGCGGAGTGTTGGTCAGTACGACTTATTTTGGCGTGAGCTTCACCCCAATCGATAAATACCAATGGTGCAGCAGGCACCCATTCCCTCTGACCAGACCCTGAAAAACCCAAGATTACCTGACAGGATCAGTACCTGGCAAGTTTCACCCAGACTATCCTGGATTCAATCTCTCACCCCTCTTAAATGGCATACTTACTTATTAAACAAAAAAGCCGCCCGAAGGATCTCCGGGCGGACTGGTAACCAGACAGAATATTACTTGATCAGATGGAACACGGTAATGATGGGCGCGAATAATGAAGACACCAGCGACATGACCGTGATCAAAGTATTGAGTGACGGACCTGCGGTATCTTTGAAGGGATCACCAACAGTGTCGCCGACCACAGCGGCTTTATGAGCATCTGAACCGGGACCGCCAAACTTGCCAGTTTCAATGTACTTCTTAGCGTTATCCCACAAGCCTCCAGAGTTTGCCATCAGTAGGGCGAAGATCACCCCGGTGAAAATGGAGCCGCCCAAAAAGCCTCCCAGAGCATCGGGTCCGAGAATGAACCCAACCAGTAGGGGCAGCCCGACTGCCAAAAAGGCCGGCAGCACCAGGGATGAAAGCGCGCCCTGGGCAGCCAATCCCACACAGCGGGAATAATCCGGCAGTTCACTGCCCGCCAGGATGCCCGGTTTCTCTCGGAACTGCCGGCGGATCTCTTCGATCATGTCAAAAGCATTGTGAGTCACAGCCAACATGGTGAGGGCACTGAAAAGCGGAGGAGTCATGGCACCCAGTAATACCCCTGCGACCACTATGGGGCTGCGCAGGCTAATATTAATGGTGACACCATTTGCTTGAACCACCTCCGCGTACGCGGCAAACAGCGCCAGCACGGTCAGCGCAGCAGCGCTGATGGAAAAGCCCTTGGTGATGGCTTTGGCAGTGTTGCCGGCTGAGTCCAGCACATCTGCGCGCTCGATCACTTCCTGCCCCATGCCAGCCATCTCAGCAATACCACGGGCATTGTCCACGATGGGACCATAGGCATCGGCGGAAACGATCATGCCGCTGATGGAGAGCATGCCTACCGCAGCAATGCCGATCCCATAAACTCCAGGCAATCCATTGGCAGCTGCCACGTTGTAAGAAAGTAACGTGGCCACCGCAATGCCAACAATTGAAGGAACGATCGAAATTAAACCATAGCTGAAGCCTGTGATGATGGTGATGGCAGAGCCGGAGGTTGAGACCCTGGCTGTTTCCCTGACCGGTTTGAACTGGTCATTGGTAAAGTAATCCGAAGTAAAGCCGATGATTACGCCCGTTGCAATGCCGATTAATGCCGACCAAAGGACGCCCATACTGATCTTAGAGATCAGAACCAGAGCCACCAACATTATCGCGAAAATGATACAGGTGGCAATAGTACCGCGGTTCAACGCGGGACCTGGCTTGCCGCCCTCCTTGACGCGCACAAATTGGATACCCAGTAACGAGGCAAAGGTTCCCAGGGTGCACAGGATCAGAGGCAAAACGGTGTACTGGTATTGCCCTGTAGCTCCAAAGGAAGCCCCCAAGAGCATCACTGCCACCGCGCTAGCCACGTAACTGTCAAAAATATCGGCACCCATGCCGGCAACATCGCCGACGTTATCGCCCACGTTATCCGCCACGACAGCCGGGTTACGGGGGTCATCTTCAGGGATGCCAATTTCTACTTTGCCGACCAGGTCTGCCGCGATATCGGCTGTCTTGGTGTAAATGCCGCCGCCGGCTTTGGCAAGCAACGCCAGAGTGGAGGCACCGAAGCTGAAGCCCAGCACCGCATGCGCCGCGCCTTGTGGGTTGCCCTGTGTACCGCCAACCGCGAGGAAAATTACGCTCATGCCAATCACCGCCAAGCCAACCATAGCCAAACCCAACACCGAACCGGCATAGAACGAAAGCTTGAAAGCTCCGGACAAGCTCTTTTGAGCTGCTGTGGCCGTGCGAACATTGGCTTCCACTGCCACGCGCATGCCCATGTAACCTGCGACAGCCGAACATAAGGCACCGGTGATAAAGGCAGCCGCCATAACCAGACCGTTCCCCGGTTCCAGATGTACCCCGGTTGTTCCGATGTTTTCAAAGTTGAAGCTGAAGATAAGAGCGATGACTAAGCCCAAAATAAGTGCCAAAGTGGCCAGGGATGTGTAAAGTTTCTTTAAATAAGTATTCGCACCATCTTTGATCCAGGAAGCAACCTCTTGAGCCTTCTCACTGCCTGGGTCCTGCCGCATTACCCAAAAGTACAGGTAAAGGGCGACTGCGATGGAAAGCACACCCCCGGCAATACCGACATAAATCCATGTTGTAATACTTGAATCCGTCATTTAAAATCTCCTGTTTTATCAGTCCCAATTATGGGTCTGTTATTTACATGCTGGCCGAGCGGAACCAGCGATAATTCTCGCTCCGCAAAGTTTCCTGCGAGGGCATGGGGTAATACTTCAATTGCTCAGCATTACCAACAAAGAAGCCGTTCTTAATCGTTCGATAAGAGATCACGGGAGAATGGGTACGGTCGACCATTTTAGTGGAAACGTACTTGGTCTTCACATCCGAAAGACACTGGCGTAAGTGATCAAGGTTCCCATAGGGGAGGTTGTTCAACAGACCCATTTCAGGGTCTTGGGCAAGTTCACCCAGTTGAAGTTCAACAAAAGTGATTGCCGGAACGGTGATCAGGGATGTGGGGGTTTTCACAATCAGGTCGTAGAAGGCGACAGGATCCAACCTGCTCACAACCAAAGGAGTGACCGGAACAATTTCCTGATAGAGGTGTAAACTTGTCTCGATGGAGGGTAGATCTGGGGAAGACTTGAGGCCGAGTGTTCGGCCGTCCTGGGTGGTGAGGTACAGGTCCTGTAGGGCGTTCATGTCCATATGTTCCAACACGCGATAAACCGAAACATAAATGGAGGCTTTTGGGCTGCCATCCTCATGCGGGACACAGCGTTCCAAGGCGTCGTCCATGTGAAAGTAAGGGTTCCTGAAATTGATGTCAACTTCAAAAAATATGGCTTGACCGCGTGATTTTTTTGCCGAACCGACGGCATAATAAGTGCCAAATTCTTCCGGGCTCAACATGGATACGATCAAGGCTTCAGGAAGTAATGATAAGTACAGATGAGTTTCCATAAAATCTCCTTTAAAAATTGCTTGATTGACAGTAAATCAACAACCCACATTTACCGCCATCATAATTTTATCCCCAATCTTGAACTTGAACAGATAATTCGTCAAAATTGGTCAAAACTCATAAAAAACGCCTGCCAGATAACTGACAGGCGCTAAACCTACGCGCTTATTTTGAATTCCTGCAAACCCTAATGGGCTAACAACCAGGTGATAACCTGCTCTTCCTGTTCAGGGGTAAATGAGACACCGCGCGCAGCATGATCATCGATGATTTTGACCCATTCTTCCCTGGTATGGTCCTGCTGTAACAACCACTCCAGGGTATGGTGCCCCTGAAGCTGTTCAGTAATCAAGGCTTCGATTTCCGCGTCCGTCATCACTGTTGCAACCGGATAAGTGTCGGGCGATCCAGCCGAAGAACCCGCCTGAACGGGATAGGTGCCCTGCTCTCCGGTTTGGCCTGTTTCCCCCCCTGAGATTGAGGGTAGATTTACCGTTTCCGTTCCTGTTGATTCCGGGGCGGATGTGGAACAAGCAGCAAGGATAAAAGCCCCCACGAGAGAAATTGTCAGGATTATCGTTATTCGCTTTTTCATAGTGAGTTACCTTTCTTAATTATTTTACGCTAATTCCTCAAATGCAGGACAAGTTTCCCAAATTCAGCCATGAACCCTTGGGTCAGAAGACCTAAACAGTGGGGGAATTTTAGCACGGTCCTATTTATAACATACCTGTAGAGCATCCTGTGCTTTTATTCAGCAATTCTCAATATGAATAAGACTGTGGCAGTCACATTTTGTAAAACAAGCAAAAACTCAACAAAAGTGGGAACGCAAGCCTATTTTAGTTCAGCTTTTAACCCATTGGTGGGAAATTTGCGCTCCCAAAATGCCATATTGAGAATTGCTGGATTACCCAGTAATTCTCAATATGAATTTGTCAAAATCCATCCAAAGTAGTTTCCGTAAATCAAGTAAAGACTGACAAAGCTTATTTCATCTAAACGGACTAAACAGTTTGAAACACGCTTCGTCTGAACGAAGGAGATAGGAATATTGAGGTAATGTTGCCAGAATTCCCAAGTGCCGTGGTGTGCTCACTGCTGTTTCTGCAAAGCGATTCCGAGCGGAGCGAAGGAAACAGAAGCACACAAAACCATTCTTTGTTCCCGCCAGTCTCTTAACCGAGCGCAGGAACTGACCGAAGGTCTCCTGTTCTTGTTTTCACAAGGATCAAGTTCATCGTCTCGATTCTATTTAGGCTTGCCAGATATGTATCG
>JBAQMM010000208.1:0-5935 GCA_049302815.1 Anaerolineaceae bacterium
GCTGGCACCTTCCATCCTGGAAAAGTTTGACGGGAGATATAAAAAAGTGGTTCTGGTGCTGGTGGACGCGCTGGGTTTCAGCCATTTCCAGCGCATGATGGAAGCAGGCAGGGCGGAATTCTGGCGGGAAAACCTGGACAAAGCCAATTTGTTCCCCATTACTAGCGTCAGCCCTAGTACGACCTCCTCGGCGTTGACCACCCTGTGGACCGGAACAGCACCAAACCAGCATGGCTACATCGGCTACGAGATGTGGCTCAAGGAATTGAGCATGGTGATCAACACCATCCTGCAAACACCTACGAGTTTTGCCGGGGATATGGGCGGACTCAGCCGGGCGGGATTCGATCCAGAGTCTTTTCTGGGAATACGCCTGCTGGGAGAGCAGTTCGCGCCACATGGCATTGAATCGCATGCCTTCATGCCATACACCATCGGGAATTCCGGTCTTTCACGTATGCACCTGAGCCAGACAATCTTGCATGGTTACGTCGCCGAGAGCGACCTTTGGGCAAACCTTCGGGATACCCTGAACGCCAGACCCAACCACCCCCGCTTCCTGTACGTTTATTGGAACACATTGGACACCCTGATCCATCGCTACGGCCCCGACGATGAGCGGGTGACAAATCAGTTTGCGGATTTCAGCCGTGCCCTGCAGATTAACTTTTTTGATGGGCTGGAGGACTGGACCAGAAAAGACACCCTTTTGTTGCTTACCGCGGATCATGGCGCCATCACCACGCCACCTGACGATACCTACAATCTCAGCGCGTATCCGGAGCTTGCCAGCGGGCTGCGAATTTTGCCAACCAACGAAAGCCGGCTGCCTTTCCTGTATCTGAAACCCGGAATGGAAAGGGTGGTTCGGGAAGAAATTGAGGCAGCTTGGCTTGAAAAGTTCAGTGTGATCACCGGTGAGGAAGCCATCGCGATGCACTTGTTTGGCAATGGCGCGGATCATCCAGGTCTGACTGACCGGGTCGGTGACTTGGTTATGATCCCGCACGGAAGTGCCTATTTATGGTGGCCAAATAGAGCCAACACGATGCAGGGGAGGCACGGTGGTCTCAACCCGGATGAGATGCTCATCCCTCTTTACGCCCTGCCTTTGGGGTAGGGAGCGGGTCAGACGATTTTATCGGACTGGTCGGAGGAGGCCAAAGGCCAGGTGATCTCACGAAAACCATAGGTATTTATCACCCTGGTCTGGTGGAACTGGGTTTCCCTTGGCTGTGTTGGATTGTACAGGTGGATGTGACCGTGCAGGTGTAACTGGGGTTTAAAGACCTTGATCAACCAGCGGTAAGCCCTGACTCCCCGATGGGCGTAATCGGTATCGTCCTGGATTTTTTCGGGAGCGCTGTGTGTGACAAAGATATCCAGATAACGACCAAAACGGAGCTTGTTCACCAGCAATTTTGGAACCAAACCCAGCACCATATTCCACATTTGTGCAGAACTGTATTGGTAATTGCCAGTGTTATAACGCAAACTGCCCTCAATCCCTGCCAGTATCAGGTCAAATTGTGGGTTATAGATCACCTGGCGGTGAAGGTTGATGGCGCCCCAAGGGTTCGTGCGGATTTCACTGCTGCCATCCTGAATTTCCTGGACGTGGTTGCCCTGGACGTAGTAAAGCGGAATATTAAGCATGGTGATGATGTATTCCAGGTAGTAATAGGGAAGGTCACCGCAGCTGACTGCCAGGTCAATATGACCAAAGCGCTCCTTGATGCGGGTATTATAAACTGCTGGGAGTTCCACATCGCTGAGGCTTAGAATTTTCATGCCATACCCACATTATGCCATGGCGACCGCCATGGCGACAGCATACCCGCCATCATGGCTGATCGAGACAGACCATTCCTTCAAGCTTTTGGCTTGGGCAACTGCCAGCGCCTGACCATGCAGCCTGACCTCAGGCTCACCACTCTGGGCGTGAATGATTTCGATATCCTGCCAGTGAACCTTACCAATGCCGGTGCCGAGCGCTTTGGAAACAGCCTCTTTTGCCGCGAACACTCCTGCCAGGGCTTCGGTGTTTTCTCCAAGTTGGGTTTGTTCCAGGCTTGTGAAGACTCGTTGGATGAAGCGCGCGCGGATGGCTGGATTGACTTCATCAAGCCGGTTGATTTTGATGAAGTCCACGCCACATTTGATCACGTTAATGCCCTTCCAGCGGAAGTAATCACAATCTTGTCCAGGTCCCAGTAGCGCTGTGTCGCCTGCAGAATATCCGCGGCGGTCACAGACGCAAGGGTTTCCGGAAGCTCATGCAGGTAATTGAGATCCAGGTTAAATCGTTCAAAGTTCAACAGGGCGTGGGCTACCCCTCCATTGGATTCCATTGAGAGCGGCAGACGTCCTATAGTCTGGGAGCGAACATCCGCAAGCTCTTCTTCACTGACCGGTTCACTGGTAAAGCGCTTGAGTTCGTCGAGGATCAACTGGATGGCTTTATCGAGGTTGTCTGGGTTGACCCCGGCCACGACCTGCCAAATGCTTGGACCGAGCCCGCCGCCCATTTCACTCTGGACATAGTAAGCCAGGCCGGCTTTTTCCCTTACCGATTCGCCGATGCGTCCCATCATGCCAAACTGTCCGAGAATGTCGTTCCCCATTTGGCAGGCGTGATAATCTGGACCCATGGTTTTTGGAGCAATGGTGCCAATCACCAGGTCGGTTTGGCTTTTTTCTGCCAGGGGAACGTGCTCCCGCAGGGTGTGAGAGATGGGCTGGTACTCAGGCAGATCTGGTTGGGTTTGCTGGTCAGGTTTTTGCCAGGCTCCCAAGGTCTGCTCAAAAGCCTGGACGGCTTCGTCGGGCGCAACTCCTCCAGAGATTGCCAGCACCAACCCTTTTGGACCAAAGTAGCGCTGGTGGAAGTCTTCCAAATCCAGGCGGGTGATAGCCTGAACAGTTTGCGCGTAGCCGATATCCGGATGCGCGTAGGGATGCGTGCCGTAAATGCTGCGATCGAAAGCCTGATTCGCCATTTCAGCCGTATCCTGGGCTTGAATGGCAAGCGCAGTCATCGTCTGGGTCTTGATACGCTTGAACTGGCGCTCCGGAAACGAAGGTTGATCCAATACTTCCCATAAGATCGCTAGCAATCTGGGCAGATCTTCACGCAGGCACTGCCCGGAAAACGCGGTGGCAAGTCCACCTGAGCCGATGGCAAGCGAAGCCCCCATGGACTCAATCTGGTCGTGCAGTTCTCGAAATTCGTGCTGACGCGTGCCTGCCATCAACATACTGGAAAGAAAATTTGCCAGACCAATTTTATCTGGCGACTCTGCCACTGAACCGGGGGGGAGGTACCCGCGGATTGCCACGGCAGGGCTGTTGAAATTGGGCCGGGTGAGCAGAACTGCGCCATTGGCAAACTCCCGCCTGGTGATATCAGCCGGTCCGGGAAGCGCGTTGGGAGAGAAGAATGTTTCAGTCAAGGCTTTGAACCTCCCCAGTGGGGCGGTAGATACCCACCACTCTCTGGTCTGACATCAGATACTTTTGGGCAACCTGCATGACCTCTTCCGGGGTGACAGCAGAAAGCCTCTCGACATAGTCCGTGAACCAGGCATAGCTGGCAAAACTGTTCGAATACCCCATCCAGAAAGCCTGGTTGGTGATGTTATCGCTGCCATAAGAAAACAGGGCTTTGGCTTGTTTGACTGCCCGGTCAATTTCTCTCTGGGGGACGGGATTGGATTGCAGGCTTTCGATCTGATCGTCCAAGCGGTGAATGATCTCTGCCGTGGTATGGGCGGGGTGGGCAGTGAGGCTGAAATTAAAGGTGGAAGGGTCGATCGTGGCAGTTAAGTCTCCCACCACCGTAACGGCAATTTCCTTTTCCACCAATGCCAGGTACAAGCGGCTGGTACGATGGCTGATGCCGCCACTGCCAAACATGTTCAGGCTGGATGGACCGGTGAGCAGGCTCTCCAGGATGGTAAAAGCGAAAAAGTCGTCAGAATCCGCTTTGGGCGAGCGGTATGCCAATTGAATAAAGGTGGTATCCCCCGGTCCGTGGAGCTCCACCTCTTTGAAGCAGGGCAGAGTTTCCTCCGGGATGGGTAGCGATTTGGTAAATTCATGTGTCGGGATGAGGTCAAAGTAGTGATGGACCTTCTCCAAAACCTGGCGACTATCAAAATCGCCTGCCAGGCAGAGTGTGGCATTCCCGGGCTGGTAGTAGTTGAGATAATGCCCGTATAAGTCCTCACGAGTCAGCGAGCGCAAATCTTCTTGGGAGCCGATGACCTCATTGCGGTAAGGGTGTCGTTCAAAAGCGAGACTCTGGACCGCTTCATTAAGCAGGAACTGAGGGTCATTCTCAGCGCCTTCTCTTTCGGAAAGGATGACCGTGCGTTCAGTTTCCACCTCGAGCGGGTCAAACAAACTGTTGCGCATGCGGTCCGACTCCATCTGGAGCGGTACGTCCAGCGTGTTGGCTGGTAGAGTCTCGAAATAAGTGGTCCAGTCCGGGCTGGTGAAGGCGTTCCATTGGCCGCCAAGCCTGGCGATGGTATGGTCCATTTGCCTGGCGCTCAGGTTGGGGGTGCCTTTGAACTGCATATGTTCCACCCAATGGCTCAGACCGGTCTTACCGGGAAGTTCATTGCGGGAGCCGATACCATACCAGATCCAACAACTGAAGAGCGGAGCGGTATGAATTTCTTTTAATAATATGGTCAAACCATTATCAAGTTGATGTGTTGTGAGGTTATCTTTCATTCGTCCTGCGGTTGGTTTAATTGCTGGGGGGATTATAACAGAAGCTTGACGTAGACTGGGTCAAGCTTGTTACAGGTTCAGGATCAAAGAAATCGAGACAGTCTATTCGCGTTTGAAGCGCAGCAGCATGATCAGTCCAACGCCAATGATGCCAATTCCGATCATCAAACCATAGGATTGGAGTTTGCCCAGGTAAACTGCCGGCAATGGATTGGTACCAAAACCGAAGGCATCCGCCAGCGAAGTGAAGGCACAGATCACAAAGCCAGTCGCGATCACCCGTATACCAAAATCTGCCAGGAGCGTCTTTTGACCATTTCTCCAAAATGCCAGCAGGGTTAACGACGCCCCCCACGTCAGCAGGGCAATTCCGAGCAGGATGACGACAATTTGCACAAAACCAATTGATGTACCCCGATCCAGACCAAAAAGGGCCGGCTTGGAACCGATCAGGAAAATGACGAAACCGGCCATCATCAGGGTTAATCCAAAACGTGCCCGGAATTTTGGGAATTCCGCTTCGCGTACCGCAGGGGGTTTTAATGCTTGGGTTTCTTTTTGCTGCAGGTCCTTTTCCAAAGGCTCCATTATTCATCCTCTCCCGTATTATTGGGGTAATCCAGATTCTAACACACGGGCAAAATTTCCTGCATTGATCTGAGCGATCTGGTCGGTTGAATACCCCATTTGCAGCAGAAACGGGTTGAGTTTGGGCAGGTCGGCAATAGAATCAAGCTCTCGCGGGCAGGACTGCAAACCAAAGCCACCATCAAAATCAGTGCCAACGCCCACATGGGAACAATCCCCTGCCAGTTGGCAGAGATAGTCCACTTGCTCTGCCACTAGGCTGAGGCTGACGCCCGCGCGTCCTCTGCTCAGAATCCAATCTGCCTGTAAAAAATTGTTGAAGGGTACCACCCCAATGACCACATCTCTGGAAAACATGGCATGGATCAAGTCATCATCCAGAAGACGGTTGCCAGTGTAGCCTTTGACCAGACGGCTGGCATTGGCGTGACTGGTGATGATGGTTCCTGGGTAAAGGTCCAAGCATTGAAAAGCGGCCTGAGCGTCCATGTGCGCAAGGTCGAGGATGAAACCGAGCTCTGCCATGGCTGAAAGCAGGGCTTTACCTTCAGGAGTGAGCGGTCCCGGTTCGCGCGTACCGCCGCAAAAGCGGTTGCCAGCCCAGGCT
>JBAQMM010000209.1:0-16067 GCA_049302815.1 Anaerolineaceae bacterium
AACCGCCCGAATATTGTCAACAACTCCTGGGGCGGTGGTGGTGGCGACACCTGGTACCAGGCAAAGGTTGTAGCCTGGCGTGCAGCCGGCATCTTCCCGGCCTTCTCAGCTGGAAATTCCGGTTCTGCCTGCAGTTCACTTGGTTCCCCTGGTGACTATCAGGAATCCTTCGCTTCAGCTTCACATCAGTCAAGCCGTACCATCTCAAGCTTCTCCAGCCGTGGAGCGTCAGCATTCGGAGATGACCCCTACACCAAGCCGAACATCTCTGCTCCAGGCTCGAGCATTTGTTCTTCGGTTCCTACGGATGGATGGGATTGCAGCTACAGCGGCACCTCCATGGCATCCCCGCATACAGCTGGAGCCGTGGCACTGCTTTGGTCCTGCAACGCATCCCTGATCGGTGACATGGCAGCCACCTTCGAGGTTCTGCAGGATACTGCCGATGTGGCGCCTGATGGAAACTGCGGCGCACCCGCCGATGGAGAGGGCAACTATACCTATGGCTATGGTTACCTGAACGTTCTGGCAGCCGGCGCGCAGGTATGTTCAAGCGGTACCATTGCAGGCACGGTAACTGATGGAACTAATCCCGTTGGCGAAGCTACCGTTACAGCTGATGACGGAGCTGGATTGGTTGTCGATGTTGTGGCCGGTGCGGACGGAACATATATTCTCAATGCCCCTGAAGGCACGTATACTGTCTCAGCCACAAAGTACGGCTACAGCGAGGATGTTGAAACCAATGTAGTTGTTACAGAAGGCGCCACTACGACTGTTGACTTTGTGATCACCCCATTTGGGACCACAACGGTTTCCGGCTATGTCTATGATGCCGGTGTTGTTGGACTTGGTTCACACGGTTACCCGCTGTATGCCAGCATTCACATCACTGCCACTGGTTTTGATGAGACAGTTTATGCCGATCCATTGACCGGTTACTATGAAATTGAACTGGTGGAAGACACCGAGCACACCTTCACGGTAAACGCGGTTCCCACCGGCTACGAAACCCTGGTTGAAGCAGTAACTCCGACTGGAACAGCCTATTCACACGACATTGCTCTCCTTGCCGATGCTGAAGCTTGCGCCGCGCCTGGGTATCAGCCAGATTACGATATCTTCTACAATTTTGAAGGCAGCGATGAGGGCTTTACCCCCGGAGGCACCACTTCCTTTGCTTGGGGTGACTTCACCAGTGGTCCAGGCGAGGGGCACAGCGGTACCAAGGGTATTGCCACCAACCCTGGCGGTGATTACAATCCCAGTGAACTGGGGTGGATGGTTTCCCCGGTGATTGACCTGACTGGCTATGGCACGGATACCCCGGTGATCCAGTGGTATGACTACAAGGATATGGAAAGTGCCAGTTATGACTGGGGACGTGTTGACGTTACCAAGGATGGCGGCGCCACCTGGACGACCGTCTACGGCCCTGTTGGCGGCGTGCATGATACTCAGTACAATCAACAAACCGCAGTTCTGGATCCAACTTATAATGTGTCCAACTTCCAATTCCGCTTCTACTTCAAGAGCGACGGCTCTGTGCAGTACGCTGGCTGGTACGTGGATGATATTGGCATCATCAGCGTGCCCGTACCTCCACCAACAGTGGTCTATAGCAGTAATTTTGACACAGACAACGGCGGCTTTACCGTCAGCGGGACCACCTCGTGGGCTTGGGGTGCACCCACTTCTGGACCTAGCGCTCCGTACTCAGCCCCGAACGTCTGGGCAACCAACTTGAGCGGTGATTACGGCAACAACGAATCAGGTTGGATCACCTCACCGGTGATCGACCTGAGCGCGCATGCCGGTCTGGCTCCCACCATCTCCTTCTATCACTGGAATGAGATTGAAGGCATCAGTTGGGACTGGGGCGCGGTGGAAGTTACCAAGGATGGCGGTGCTACCTGGACGGATGTCTCCGGCAAGATTGGAGATGTATCGCCCTGGTCGCTAAAGACGATCGCGCTGGATCCGACCTATGCGGTCAGCAACTTCCAATTCCGCTTCTATTTCCACAGTGATGGTTCGGGGGTCTTTGCGGGCTGGTATATTGACGATGTGGCTGTCTCGGTTGCCACTCCTGTGGTGATTGCGGCTCCCTGCGTAGTCATTCCCGGTGGCGTTGTCGCTGGTTATGTGTATGATGAAAACTCCGGTGATCCGCTGGTTGGTGCCGATGTGGTCAGCCCGACGGTTGCCACGCAGACATTTGAACTGGCAGGCGATCCTGATAATGCCGGCCTCTACTGGGTCTTCCAACCCACAACGACCGATCCCGAAGACGTGGTTTTCACCGCCTCGAAGGATCTGTTCGGTGACGATACGGCGACGGTCAGTGTGGCTCAAGATGAGATCAACCCACAAGACTTCGAACTTGGTACGGGACACCTAATCTTCGACCCAACCTCGTTTGAAGTCACCATGCAGATGGGCGATCCGGCCGCGAACCATATCCTGGCCATCGGCAATGATGGCAGTGCGGATGCCACGTTTGAACTGGCTGAAAAAGACCAGGGCTACGCGCCTCCGCTCTCCATTCCAGCCTTCACGGGCACATTACCTGAAAGCAACGCGCCTGCCTCCACTGGGCCAGCCCCTGAAGCTGCTTCTGCCCCGGCACTGAGCTCCAACGCCAACCTGTTTGACGGCATTCTCTCCGGCGAACCGGCCTTTGCAGTGGATCTTATGACCGATAGTCTGGCTTATATCCCTGATACCACCATCCCTGGCACATGGAATGTCGTGGGTGCAACGATGACCTCGCTGTTTGCAGGCGATTTCATATCTGGTGATTTTTCCACCCTGTACGCCATCAGCTATGACAACAATAACCTGTATACAGTGGATACTGCTACTGGTGCCTACACATTGGTTGGTCCAGCTCCTTCGCCTGCGGGCAATTGGACTGGCTTGACCGGAACCCCTGATGGCACCCTCTATGGCCTCACCTCCGTTTGCAACAGCTCCACCAATCTGGTGACGGTGGATCCGGCGACGGGTGCGGTCACCGACCTGGGCTCACTCGCGGGTATTACCTGCGGTATCGACCTGGCTTACAACACCGACGAAGACATGATCTATATTGTGGATATCGTCAGTAACGAACTCTACCGGGTCGATCCTGTTACCCTGGCAATTACGGATGTCGGCGCGCTTGGCGTTGATGCCAACTTTGCCCAGGGTATGGACTATGAAGAAGAAACCGGCATCCTCTACTGGGCAGCCTACACAAGCGCTGGCGAACTGCGCGTCATCGATATGACCACCGGTGCCAGCACTTTGGTGGGCGCCTTCCCCAGCGGTACTGAAGTGGATAGTTTAGCCTTTACCACCGGCGGTGCTGCTGATGTACCGTGGCTCTCTGAAGACCCTGTCAGCGGCACTGTGCCGGCTGCGGGCTCTACAGATGTTACCCTTACAATCGATCCAGCTTCTCTTGGACAGCCTGGTGACTACCTGGCAGCGCTCAAGGTGAAGCACAATACCCCTTACACCTACCCGAATATCCCTGTCACGCTGCATCTGCTTGCTCCAGAGAATTACGGTACCTTTAATGGCACCGCCTATGGCCTGGAAGCCTGCGATGTTAATCCGGCGCCGCTGGAAGGCGCGACAGTCGAATTCTGGCAGAGTGGAGTGGTTGTATACACCACCACGACGCTGGCAGATGGCTACTACAGCTATTCGATGCCTGACGGTACCTATGACATCTCGGTCACGATTGACGGATATGTATCTGGCTTGGTGGAAGGTGTTGCCCTGGGAGCTGGTGAGACTGTCACCACAGACTTCAACCTGCGGTTGTTGGCTCCATGCTTGAGCGTGAGCCCAACCAGCCTCGAGAAATCACTGGCGGCTGGTAGTACCACTTCCCAGACCCTGACGTTGACTAACGACGGTGCGGCTCCTGTTGACTTTGAGTTAATGGAAATGGAAGCTACCAACCTGATGGCTGACGTGGAACTGATCCTGGATGACGGCGGTACTGAGAATGGCATTGGTATTGGTGGAACTTTGGAATTCCTCTGGCTCAATCAGTTTACTCCTGCCCCAGATGCCTTCCCCTTCACCTTGGATGAAATCCAGGTGTACTTTGATTCAACCGGTATGGTAAGTGTGGGAGACGACATCATCCTGGTGGTTTACGAGAACACCAGTGGCAATGCCGACCCGGCAGTTGGTGCGAACTGGCTTTACAGCTACCCAACTACGATTCAGACTTTGAACGCTTGGAACAACTACACGCTGCCTGAAGGGGTTGCTCTGGACGGTCCCGGTGATGTGCTGATCGGTGTGATTGGCTTGGAAACTCCTGGCACTAGTTACTGGCCGGCTGCGATTGATACGACCACCACACAAGGACGCTCCTGGGCTGGTTGGTACGTAGCTTCACCTCCTCCAACTCCTCCGGTCCTGCCTCCTGATGATACCTGGGGTCTGATTGACGACTTTGGGTTCCCTGGCAACTGGATGATCCGTGGTATGGGGACATCTGCTGCCGCGGATATCCTGTGGCTGTCTGAGGATCCTGTGGCTGGAACTGTTCCGGCGGATTCAACCCTGCCCGTGACGGTGACCTACGATTCGACTGGATTGGCTTTAGGCGATTATTTTGCGACCTTGAAGGTCAAGAACGCGCCCGCCCCAGCGATTGAAGTCCCGGTGACCATGCACGTGATTGGCTCCCTGCCCATCTACCTCCCTCTGATCTCGAAGTAAGGACAATCAGAGAAGAATCTGGTAACAGATTAAATTAACAAAACGCTTCCGGCAGGTTCTTAGCCGGAAGCGTTTGCTATTCCATATCCGTCAACAGACAATTTGCTGTGATAAAATCCTCAGAAATCAAATTTTCCTTGTCACACGGGAACCCTATGCATCGACAATTCTATTCTGTGGGCTTATGTTTCATCGTGATTTCCCTGCTTTCAGCCTGTATTAATTCTTCTGTTCAAACGCCGCAAAGTTTGGTGGAATCTGCAGAAGAAACTTTGACCACTCAATCTGCCAGCCAACAAGCCACCGCAGAGGCGCCTGACGTAACTCTTGAGCCGCCGACTTTGTGGGTATCCCCAGGGATGACACAAGAATCAACTGATGATCCTGAATTTAAACCTGGTTTTAGTCGAGAACGTGGGATTGACGGCGCAACTGAGGTGCTGATCCCGGCCGGAGAGTTTTTGATGGGCTGTGATGAGGATCACAATGGGGGTTATGACTGCTTGCCGGACGAGCTGCCGCTGGCGACCATCTATCTGCCGGATTATTACATGGATGTGCTGGAAGTGACCAACAGGCAGTATGCCCTGTGCGTTCAGGCCGACGTATGTGAGGAACCTGTTTACAAGTCCTCCGCCACTCGTGCGCAGTATTATGGCAACCCTGCGTATGCCCTGTTCCCTGTAACCAGCATCTCGTGGTATGAGGCGGACACCTACTGCGCCTGGGTGGGGGGCAGGCTGCCTACGGAAGCTGAGTGGGAAAAGGCAGCCCGCGGAACCTCCATGCGTGCGTATCCGTGGGGTGATGCCAACCCTACCTGTAAACTTGCCAATTCCCGCAATGAGGAGCTCGGCTATGCTTGTTTTGGCGACACTGCCAAAGGGGGTTCCCGTCCCAAAGGGGTTTCGCCTTATGGGGTCTTGGATATGGCAGGCAATGTGTGGGAATGGGTGGACGACTGGTATGGCGGTACGGACGCGGCTGGCGGGGTCAGAGAGGGAATGAACGGTGAAAATAACGGACTTAACAAAGTGGTAAAAGGGGGTTCGTGGGATTACAGTTGGAGCAGACTGCGCATAGCCTATAACAGTGACCATGACCCCAATTCACACAAGATCAGTTTTGGCTTTCGCTGCGTCCGAGATGTGGTGCCTTAGAGAGCCAGCTTATGGGCAAGCAGGGGAAACAGACAGACGCGGATCAGGTTGGCAGGGCAGCCGCGGGCCTATTAGCGTTTTTTGGAATCCAACATCCTCCAAATCCACTGGTTGTTAATGCCGGAATGGGCAAGGCAGAACAGCTGAGCGCTTGGATTATGTAAGTTTGGGGTTACAAAAGGGGGCTTGGATTAGTCCAATCCCTTGGACTGAACGGTGATATGCAAACCTCGCTTGAGGGGGCTGTTTATAAGCTGCCAAAGCCGACTGCCGAAATTCAAAGGTGATGGCACCCGTCCTGACAGTCAATCAAAGCGGTATCACCTTGCAGAAAGGCACCGGGAAGCGGTAGTCAGTCTATTTCGCCCTCTAAAAGGCGATTCACAGGGATACCCGTCCATTTTAGTCACAAGCTTGGCAATTTCCTTCGAATCAACCCCTTCTTTGACAGGGCACCAGTTTTTGAGTGGTTTTCAGGCGCTCTTGTGCGACTTTGAGCTTTTCTTCAAGTTGGCTCAGGGTGCTGGGGGTGTCTGCCATCGGGGGCTGGTTGACCAGCACGGATTGAGAGCAGCGTTCGAAGGCTGGGTTCTTCCCGATGCACTTGCGGTATTCGTTGATGGGGACTGCTCAGGGGCAGTTCCCTGCGCAAGCATGGGTTTGTGGATGATGCTGGCATCCATGGCGCCTTCGGCCGCGCTCGCGCCAAAAATTGTGTGCAGTTCATCAACGGGCAGAATGATCCCATCCTGGGCGTTGGTCACCGACAAGAAGGATGAGAAGATATTTTGGAAAATTGAGCCGAGACAAGCGGAATGGGTCTCCATAAATCCTTAGGATGCCTAAAACCCAAAAAAGGAAATCAATTGTACATACGTACCTGTCAATTGTATTGACGCCATCTTGTTGAGGGGTCTATAATAGAGACAAACAAGTACATATAATATGTACATACGTACATGAAAAGATGATATGAAGAATAATCCAGATTACACCATGCTCTATCGAATAGCTAAAAGCTATTATCTTGACAACATGTCCCAACAGCAAATTTCACGACGGGAAAATATTTCCCGCCCCCATGTCTCAAGGCTGCTTGCCAAAGCTCGGGAATGCGGTATCGCCACAGTCTCGGTGGAGATTCCACAGGAACTGCGCATGACCAGCCTCCAGGAGGAACTTAAGAAAGGACTGGGTCTTGAAGATGTCCTTCTGGTTTACGTCCCTGAGGAAAACCAAAACGACAGCTGGAAGGTATCCAAGAACATAGCCACAATCGCGTCTGAGCACATGGCTGATTTAATCAGCAAGGCGCGTAATGTCGGAATTGGGTGGGGATATACCATCTATCAAACATCGCTGCTCCTCCCAAACAAAGCGTTGAAGAACACGACTACTTTTATTCCTCTTGTGGGAATGTCGGACGAGGGAAACCCTTACCTTCAGTGCAATGTCATTGTTGACCGTTTTGCTGAAAAATTTGGAGCCTCAAGTTATTACACCAGTGTACCGGCATTTAATGAGAACAGTACGACGAGGCAAGGAATCGAATCGGATCGCTATTCACGTTTGAAACAGCAATGGGAAAAACTGGACACGGCAGTGATCGGCCTGGGACCTCGCTTCAAGAGCGGTAATTTTCTAATCAGCGAAGCCTCAAAAGAATATAAAAAGCTCATTGCCGAGAGCGATGCTGTCGGGGACATCCTGGCGAATTTCTTCCGCGAGGATGGCACAGTGCTGGATTCTTCCGCTTATTATGAGCAGGTATCCCTGCCTCTTGAACAACTGAAGAAGATAAAGACTGTCATCTGCATGGCCGGGGGCGAATCGAAAGTTCCCGGGATCATCGCCGCTGCAAAAAACCATTACATTAAGACCCTTATTACTGACAATAATACGGCGAAAATGATCATGGAAACACTAAATAAATCTAAATGAGATGGATCCGATGGTAAAAATGATTCTTGTTTCACACGGAAATCTTGCCGAAGCCATGCTTAAAAGTGCCCAAATGATTGTTGGACATCAGGAGGAAGGCATGGTTACTTTGGGGCTTCAGCCTGGCGAAAGCCCGGATGAACTTCAGGATGAAATTGAATCGGCGCTGAAAAATTTTGGATCAGATGAGATTCTCTTAATGAGCGATCTCATTTCCGGCACTCCATTCAACGTGGCAGGATCGTTGATGCAAAAATACAAATTCCGGCATATTTGCGGATTTAATTTGGCGATGCTGCTTGAAGCCTTAATGCTCAGGGGCACGCTACCGGTGGATGAATTATGTGAAAGTATTCTCAGCGCTTTTTCCGCATCTGTGCTTGACGTGAATACCCTTTTGGATGAACAGGAGCAAGGATGAGGAACATAGTTTTAGCCCGAATAGACGACCGTTTGATTCACGGACAAATCGTCACATCCTGGTGCAAAGCAACCAGCGCAAACCGCATTCTGATCGTGGATGAAGCTCTTTCAAAAGACTCGTTTACGCAGCGGCTGCTTAAGGCTGCAGCGCCTTCAGACATCGCTGTAGACATCTTGGGATTCGATCAAGCGGTTCAATATTTAATGGAGAATGACCGTGGTGAAGACAGAATAATTCTCCTGACGAAAACACCGAAGGTCATGGAAGATTTAATTAACCAAAGCATTTCCATAAAGACAATCATATTAGGAGGAATGGGAGCAAAAACAGGAAGAAGCAGGTTGAACAAGAATATATCCGCAAGTGTTGAAGAAGTTGAATGTATAAAAAGAATCATCAGTAATGGTACAGAGATGTTCTACCAACTCGTTCCGGCGGAACATCCTGTCAATGTAAAGAAATTTATATAAGGAGAGAAATGACATTAATTCAAGCATTACTTCTTGGGTTACTTTATTATCTTGCCAATAGCCCCTGGCCCGCTGGGGGTCTTGGCAATTATGCAACCCTTTATCGCCCGATGGTCTTAGGCCTGATCGTGGGAATTATCCTCGGAGATCCTGTTCAAGGCACAATAATTGGTGCGACAATCAACCTCATGTACATCGGTTTTATCAGTGTTGGTGGTTCAATGCCGGCCGATATGTCCCTGGCAGGTATCCTGGGAACTGCCCTGGCTATATCAGGTGGCCTCGAAACCAACGCAGCCCTGGCGATCGCAGTCCCTCTGGGTCTGCTCGGCTCTCTTGTCTGGGTTGGCCGCCTCACCTTCGACTCCGTATTTGTCCGATTGGCCGAAAAATATGTTGACGAAGGCAAACCTGAAAAGGTGTGGATCGCCAATATTTTGCTCCCTCAATTATTTCTGTTTCTCATCACCGCAGTTCCCTGCTTCCTGGCGGCCTATTTTGGTGCGGGATATATTGCGACCGCGATCACGAATCTCGGCGGCAACTTCCTGAGGATCCTTGGCGTAATTGGTGGAATGCTCCCGGCTGTTGGTATTGGCCTGATGCTGGTAGCGATCTTCAAGGGCGAAGCGAAAGTATTTTTCTTCCTTGGTTTCCTCGCCTCGGCGTTTCTCGGTTTGAAGACCCTGCCCCTGGGGCTGCTCTTCATTTGCATTTCGATCATCTATATTACGCTGAAGGAAGACAAAACGCCAAAGACAGAGGAGGCTGTTGCGGCTGCCCCGGATGAGAACAAGGTGGAAGGGAATAAGATACTGGAACCCAAAGACCTTCGCAGCGCCTGGTGGAAATGGATGTACTATTTCCAATCCTGCTATAACTACGAACGTATGCAAGGGGTTGGTTTCCTCCATGCGATGACGCCCATTTTGAAGAAGGTCTATAAAGATGACCCTGATGGAATGAAACAAGCCATGACGCGCCACGTCGAGTTTTTCAATACTGAAAACGCGACTGGTTCAGCGGTCATCGGGCTGGTTGCCGCGATGGAAGAACAGAAGAAACTTGGCGCGGATCTGGACGATGAGGCTTTTACGTCCATCAAGACCGGCCTGATGGGACCGCTAGCTGGTATCGGTGATACCATCTGGCAGGGCGTGGTTATTCCGCTGATGATTGTCTTGTTCCTCGGCCTGGCCAAGGAAGGCAACGTCGCGGCGCCAATCATTTATTCGATTTTGTTCTTCGTTCTCTATTATGGTTACGGATATTGGCTGCTCAAGCTTGGCTATAATAAAGGCAGAGACGCAATCCTTAACCTTATGGAAAATAAGACCATTAACAAGGTGATCACTGGAGCGGGTATTCTCGGTTGCGCAGTAATGGGCGGACTGGTATCGCAGTACGTATCTGTTAAAACTGCCATCGCTATTCCCCTGGCAGATGGTAACGTCTTCTCACTTCAAACCAACTTATTTGACGCTTTAGTTCCCGGTCTTCTGCCACTACTTCTGACACTTGGCTGCTACACATTGCTCAAAAGAGGTTGGTCAGCTCAAAAGGTGATCCTTTTGGTTGTTTTAATCGCAGTTGTGGGCGGGTTGGTCGGAATTTTCTAGTCTAATCCTGGCAGGCGATACAGGTCCGTTGTACCGCCTGCCTTCTATAACTTTATTGTGTGAGGCAAGCTGAATGGCTGAAAAAATGAACGCTGTGGCTGTTGTAGGGGAGAGACGGATTGAAATTATCAGCATTGATAAACCCACTCCCAAACCGAATGAAGTGCTGGTACATATAAACGCCTGTGGGTTGTGCACCTGGGAACAAAGGGTTTTTATCGGCGAGAAGAAGGTCCCTCTCCCAATCGTTGGAGGACATGAGGTCGCTGGCGAAATATGTGGGTTGGGTTCGGATGTGAACGGTGACGAATACAAGATTGGAACAAGAGTAGCTGTGCGTGTGGTTAAAAGCTGCCACAGCTGCTACTATTGCCGTAGTGGTCACGAAGAATTATGTGTTGAGTTAAACACTTTTCGAATGAACGGACCAGAAGTATTCGGAATGGGGGGGCTCGCCGAGTATATGGCCATTGACCGTTCAGCTATTTGGCAGTACGGGGACAACGTTCCATTTGATACCATTGCCATGACGGAGCCTGTCGCGTGCGTGCTAAACAGCATGGAAAAGGGAAATGTGCAGATGGGTGACGATGCAGTGATCATTGGCGGTGGAGTAATGGGTTTACTGCACATTCTGTGCGCCAGGCTTTCTGGCGCAAGAACAATCCTAAGCGAACCTGATGAAGGTCGCAGGCGGTTGGCAAAAGAATTGGGATGTGATATTGTTATAGACCCCATGCAGACTGACCTTCTGGAAGCAATCCAGAAACTTACTGGTGGGCGCGGCGCGGATGTGGTGTTTAATACCACTGCCATTCCAAGCATTGCCCAGCAAGCAGTCAGTATTACAGGCAATGCTGGACGATGTGTGATGTACAGCTCACAGCATCCGGACAGCCCGATCAGCATCAGCCCAAATTGGCTTCACAGCTCTGAGGCGATCCTCACCGGCGCGGTAAACCCAAGCGTCGGATCGTTCGACCGGGCAGTGAAATTAATCTCAAAGGGACTGCTTGATCCGAGTAGATTCATTTCAGGCGTGCGTGATTACCACGATGCGCTTGACGCATTTATCGAGGCTATCAAACCGGACACTTTCCGCTATTTGATCAGTTTTTAATAATCTGCAATTGCCGGGCTGAAACTGGCTTTGTTTGAGGTCAGTAATTTCCAATATGAATTTGTCAAAGCTCATCCAAAGTAATTTTCGTAAATCAAGTAACCACTGACAAGGCTTATTTCATATAAACGGGCTAAACCGCTTGAAACACGCTTTGTCTGAACAAAAGAGATAGGAATATTGAGGCAATGTTGCCAGAATCCCCAAGCGCTATGGTGTGCTCCACAGAAGAGCACACCAGTCCTCAGGGTGCCGCGCGTCAGTCTTTTCTTAAGCCATTCCCGCACTGCCAAAAAGGAGAATCTTTTTCAGGGCTTCCTCGCGTACTGCGCCAGAAACAGCCTTGGAAATATTGAAGTAGCCCTCTTTTCCTGAAAGATCCGCCTGTCGGAGGCATGCCAACGAAGCGAGCAACAGGTCGGTGTAGATATTGACTTTGTTGATGCCACATTTAATCAGGTTGCGAAAATCATCATCTGAGAGGCCTGAACCGCCATGTAAAACCAGAGGAAAATTATCTGTGGCCTCTTTTATTTTGGTGCAGGTATCAAGGCTCAGGATTGGTTTGCTCTTATAAACACCATGGACTGTACCTATTGCCACCGCAAGTGCATCCACGTGCGTCTGGCTGACGAACTCGACCGCTTCGTCCACGTCGGTGTAGATCGGTTCATCTATCAAGTACATGCCCGTATTCCCAGACACGTGACCCAGCTCAGCTTCGACAGAAACACCTTTGGGATGACATAATGAGACGATCTCCTGGGTGATGGCAACATTTTCTTCGAATGGCGCGGTTGAGGCATCAATCATTACAGAGGTGAATCCACAGGCGACCGCTCTCTCAATGGCCGGTTTGTTCGTGGCATGGTCAAGGTGGATGCAAACCGGAACACGTGACTCCTTTGCCAGCCGGACAAGCAGGGCGGCGAAGGCTTCCATGGGGATCAGGCTGTCGAAGGATTCGACGTAAGCGAGGATAAGAGGTGAATTGACCTCCTCAGCGGCCTGGATGACCCCGGCTGCCAATTCGCAGTTGAATACATCAAAGGCTCCCACCGCGAAGTGTTTCTGGTTGGCTGTCTGCATCAATTGTGACAGGTTTACAAGCGACATGGTAACAACCTCCAAAGGATTTCTGGAAGAAACTTATCCATAAGAATGGATCAGGTTTGATCCTCCAAAATCTTATCACATGGCACGTAATTAATTGTGGTACATAAGTACAGGCTATGATCAGACAGTCATGAGTTGGTACCACAGGAAAACAGCTTGGGAAGGGGCAATCAGGATCCAGCCAGGGAAGGCTTGCAAGCGGGAAGGCATCTGCCTGATGGTCGTGTATTTTGACTACATTATTTACCGGTTGGTGTTCTTCAACGAGGACTAATAAAGACATTGGGGAGTTTTATACCCAAAGGCGTAAGCAACTTCACCTTGCATTCATAAGTCTCATTTATAGGCGAGATTGACGTGGTTGCGTGCCCGCAGCCGAAAGCGTGGGGTCGTAAATCCGCCAGCCTGTAGGTTAATTTCTTGGCTTAATCCCCAAGAAGCCAACCAATAGGGTTGGCTTCTTGGCACAGACTTTGGAAAGATTTACTCAGGCGACCAGCTACCGGTGAAGTTGAAATCCTGGGCGATCACTTGGGGGTCAAGGAACCGGACTGTGATCTTGCCTGTCGGAAGGGGGTTCTTAAAGAAAGCGGTGTAGAAGTGCATGTCCTCTGAGATATCCGGTTGGCTGCCGCCATGGAAGTTTGTCCAGATATCAATCGGGTCTACTTGGATATTCCAAAGCGAGTCTCCCCCGTCAATATTGAATTTGTACCCACCGAATTCGTGTACTTCAACGGATTCAAGCGTGAAACTTACAGAGCCGAGAGTGAGGTTTTGGTTGACTTCCCATTTATCGCCAAGTTTCGGGTTGGGGCCGGCGTCAAATTCGAAATCGACCTGGTTTCCGTCTTCGACATTGTGTATTTCTACACCTGCAATATTAAATGAAACCGGGAAGCTTATCGAATCCTTAGGAATTCGCACAGTGTTCACCAACGCGTGATGGTTGTTTTCAAGATCATACTGCTGCATGACTTCGTTAACGATTTCTCCAGTTTCTTCGTCAAAGGAGCAGGCTTCGAAGACTTTTCCACTGGCATCAACCATCTCGCATGAAGTGTAAAGATAGGCTACTCGCCAATCATCCGCTGGGATGCCCCAGGTGACGATATATTCACCGGGTTTATCGATGACATTCAAGATATCAATCATGGCGAGAGAGGCTTCTCCGTTTGGTGCCCCAGTTTCAGTTTCCTCCTGAGTTGAGGCTCCATCTGCTACTTCAGGTTCGGGAGACTCAACTGAGACCTGGGGTTCGGGTACTGTGACTGGGTAGACTACCAGGTCCGCGGGGGCAGGGATAAACCTGAGCGGCAGTTCCCAGTTCTCGGGGGCTTTACCTAAAAGGTGGTTACTGATACAAGGCATCACATAAGTGGCCTCATTCACATCCTCCGGGATGGCTGCAAAGCTATTAGATCCGAAAATATCCAACCTCGCGCCGTCCGGCAGCAGCAAGTAAGGAGCGGCTGTGCAGATGGGAGCACCGAAATCCTTGCTGAAGTGGGTTTCAGGGGGAATGTTTAGCACTTCCACGTCGAGCCGTGTGCTTTCCTCGGAAAGCAAGGCTGAGTCTATGTTCACGGTAACACCATCCCTAGTTTGAGAAACTGGTTCAGCAAGAACTCTGAATGGAGAACTTGTATCTACTATACCAAGACCAGGTACATACCCGACCAGGCTCTGGATCTGCGCCCAAACCTTTTGAGGTCCAATGCTCATCACTAGGACGGCCACAAGGAGAACCGGGACGAAGGCATAAGCCCAGCGGAAACTTGATGCCTTGCGTGTGGGCTGGTTGAGCTCGGCCTTGCGGACGTTCAAATCGTGTTCCAAGCCTGCTGAGAAGGCAGGGTCCATCGGCGAGAGATGATAAGTATTGCGAATTTTCTTTTCGAAGGGGTTAAAGTTGTTCATTATTTCACTCCACCTGGGCTTGTAGGCGCTCCAGGAGCCGATAATAAGATTTTTTGATGCGGGTTTCAGGCTGACGGAGGACCGCTGCGATTTCCTCAAAAGGCAATTCAGCAATCAAACGAAGCCGTAGGTATTCCTGTTCGATGGGTTTGAGGCCAGCGATCAACCGTTCCAACTCAATCAGGCGATCCTGTTCGAGGTTGTTGTCATACCTCTTGAGAACCAACGATTGATCCAAATCCTCGTTATAGTTTTGGTTTGGGTGTCTGCGAGTTCGCCGAAAGTAGTCCATGGCTTTGTTGCGGGCAATCGTAAAGAGCCAGGGAGTAAATTTGGCGGGGTCGCGCAGCTGGTGCCGAGTTTCCAAGGCAGTAATGAAGGTCTCGGAAGTCAGATCTTCGGCATCGGCAATGTTTTGTACCCGGCTGTACAAATAGTAATAGACTGAGTTTACATGCTTCCGGTAGAGCTCAGAAAAGTCATCGCTTGTTTCTGCTGAGAGCATATCCGGGTTCAAGGGTGTCAACGTTTCGTCTTTTCTTGAGTGAATGGTGGTTATCTTTTCCATGCATTTTCCTTTGGCGGATGTTTGATAATTGTAGCTACATCAAATAGGACGCTGGCAAGCCACTGATAGTGACAAAGTTGATCAGCATGAGAAAACTGAAAAGCACGATGGATCATAGCAGCAATTTCAAAATTGGCGTGATTCACCCTTGACTTAATTAGTGGGATGCATATAATAGCCGTTTGTGCTTCCAGCACAGAACTTTGAAAAAAGAACAACCTGAAACTGACCGAAGATTGGTCAGGTTGCCCCTTGACAACACGATTGAAATAGTCTATACTAATCGTTCCAAGGTGCTACATTTGGAAATCTTGCCTGATGGCAGATTGTTGACAAAAGAATATAGCATGGGAAAGAGAGCTTAACCCAGGGAGTGCAGTGCCCGTAGCCGGCGAGCAAGTGATGCCGGCGCTTTTGTCTGTAAAAGGCAACAAAAGGGTATTGACAGGCGCGCACAAATTCGGTAGAATCCTGCTCTCATGAAGTCAGAACCTTAACAACTGAAAAGTGATAGGAAGAAAGTAAAAAATAAATAGGTAAGAAAACAAGCCTCGTTAATTGTCTTTTCCGTGAAAACGAAACACCGCAAGGTGATAAATTTTTAGCGGAGAGTTTGATCCTGGCTCAGGATGAACGTTGGCGGTGTGCCTAATACATGCAAGTCGAACGGAGATCGTAGCAATACTATCTCAGTGGCGAACGGGTGAGTAACGCGTGGGTGACCTGCCCCGAAGTGTGGAATAACAGTTCGAAAGAACTGCTAATACCGCATAATATCATGGAGATTAGAACCTTTTTGATTAAAGGATTTATTCGCTTCGGGAGGGGCCTGCGTCCCATCAGCTAGTTGGTAAGGTAAAGGCTTACCAAGGCTATGACGGGTAGGGGACCTGAGAGGGTGGCCCCCCACAATGGAACTGAAACACGGTCCATACACCTACGGGTGGCAGCAGTAGGGAATATTAGTAATGGGCGAAAGCCTGAACTAGCAACACCGCGTG
>JBAQMM010000210.1:0-5931 GCA_049302815.1 Anaerolineaceae bacterium
CGGCAAAACTTGCCACTCCCATCACCAGTGTTGATCTTTCTGCCTCTCTGCGTGCCATGGATGAAGATCTTTCCGCGCTGATCGCCACGCAGCTTCTTAGTCTGAACAACCAACTGACCCTGGCACAGTCCGAGTTGCGCCGTAACTCCCCCCATCAACGTGTGCAAAACGCCCTGCAGAGGCAGGACGAACTGCGGGAACGCCTGGACCGGGCGGTTCAATCCCAACTGAAAGCCAGGGCGTTTCGCCTTGAGAATGCTGCCAGCCGGCTGACTTCGCTTAACCCCGCCGATGTCCTGAGGCGCGGTTACGCCATCATCACCGACAAGGTCACCGGTCAGGTGATCAGCCGCACCACCCAGGTCACAGCGGGTCAATCAGTTCATTTACGGGTGCAGGATGGCAGCATCCCTGCCCAAATCACCCCACCCATTCCAGGAGAATTCGATCATGCCTGATCCCGCCACCCCATCCATGGACTTTGAAAGCACCTTCACCGCTCTTCAAAAGGTTATCACCAAACTGGAAAGTTCCGAACTTCCTCTCGAAGAAGCTTTGCGCTTGTATGAGGAAGGTAAACGCCTCTCCGCCCTGTGCGCGTCCATCCTGGCAGCAGCCCAGCTACGGGTCACCAGTCTGAGCGACGGCACCGAAGAGGCCTTCCCAGACGAAGCAGAGAACGAATAGCATGCGCTTCGTCGATCTCTTCACGAGTCCGGTTGCCATCTCGGCATTTTGCGCCTGGGTCCTGGCGCAAATCATCAAAGTTCCCATTGAGTATTTGCGCAAAAAGACCTGGAACTGGGCTTTGCTTGCCAACGCGGGAGGAATGCCCTCCTCTCACTCTTCCCTGATGACCGCGGTGAGCACCAGCATTGGCTATTACGTCGGATGGGGCAGTCCCTTGTTTGTGCTGGCATTGTCTATCACCGGCGTGGTGGTTTATGATGCCACAGGCGTACGTTGGCAGGCAGGTTTGCAAGCCGCCCGCATCAATCTGATTGTCAAAACAATCTTTGAAAAGAAAATCTGGCCAGAAGAGGATGTGGATTCACTGCGCGAGAGCATCGGGCATTCACCCGGAGAAGCTCTTGCAGGAGTCTTGTTCGGATTCGCTATTGCGACCATCGTACGGCTTTTGATGCCGCCCAGTTAGCGGCAGTAATGCGACAGTGTATTTTGGTTCTCACTATTCTTGCAATGAATAAAAATTGTTTTAGAGAGGGTAAAGGATGATCACTTACCAATATTTCAAAGACATTGACCCCTATCAACTCACGGCGTTGTATAACGATGCTGGCTGGCTCGCCTACACGTGTGACCCTACCGGTCTGCAGGAAGCTGTGAGCAATTCCTGGCGTGTGATCACCGCCTGGGAAGGCGAAATGCTGGTAGGATTGATCCGCAGTGTGGGCGATGGCATTTCCATTGCGCTTATCCAGGATATCCTGGTGCTCAAAAGTTTTCAAAAAACGGGCATTGGCTCAGTTCTGATGGAAAAGATGCTCAAAGAGATAGGCAACACCCGCCAGATCGTACTCCTGACGGATTCCTCAGAAACCAACCGGGAAACCCAGGAGTGGTATCAAAAGCGCGGTTTCAAGAGCTTGGATCAGTGGGAATGTGTGGGCTTTGCCATATTTAACTCCAGCTTGACTAAAGCCGACTGCGCAGTTTCCGGTATTCAATAGGCCGGCGGTTTTCAAACGCCGGGTGCTCTCAGAGGCGGGGCGCACTAAAATAGAGGTTACAAGATCCGCGTGACTGCGAGGCTCGGAGATGTCATGTAGGTCATGCACTGCGAAGCGTGCGCGGCATGTCAGGCCGGAGAGCTGACTTACAACTACTCCACAAACAGTAACAACTAAAACTCTTTCTTCTTATAGATCCGTATTGAGATGGTGATGGAAACAAACAGGGAAATCAGGATCAATCCAAGCGCTGCGATCGGCAAGAACTGCAACATGGAAGTGAATTGTTCAGTGGAAAACACACTTGAAAACCGACTGGCCAAGAAAGAAATCGCTATTGCCGGCAAAAATGCGATCAACAACATGCTGATGCGACCTTTTTCGACACCAAATTTGAACATTAACGGAAGCATCAAGGAGAGATAGAACAAAGATACTGCAAATAATACTATGGTAGTATCCAGAGTCGTTTGTGAGAAACCGTTGCGAATCCCCATTAAAAAAAAGGATATGATCGAGCCGATAACTGCGCAAAGTAACCCAAGATAGTATTTACTCAGAACAAGATCTTTTCTACCAATTGGCAAGGTAAGGGCAAACTTATCCCAATTGTTTTTTTCGTCTAATCCCATAGCCGTAATTGGTATCATGGCACAGACCAGAGCAATGACACCACCCAGCGTGTTCATGTCCTCGTCAATGAAACTCAACATTATAAAAATAAAAATAAAGAAAAGGTAAAAGCGAAACTGTCCTTTTAGATTGAAGAAGTCCTTTAGGATCAAGCCTTTCATTTCAAACCTTCCTTGGTGTAATAGAGCATGATTTCTTCAATAGAAGCATTATCAACCAGCATTCCGCCAGGAACTTGGTCTCTATAAACCAATGCTTCTACACCAAATGTGTTCTTACGCATCCCAATAACAGTGCCTGGCTTTATCTCTTCCAGCTCTGCCAGGCTGCATTTCAAAATGCCATACTTTTCTCGTAGTGTTTCTTTGGATTCTACAAAAACCATTTTCCCTTTATGAATGAAGGCGATGAAATCGCAAACTTTCTCCAGATCGCTGATGATATGAGATGAAATAAAGATCGAATGGCTTTCATCCTGAATAAATTCCCAAAAAACATCAAGCAATTCATCCCGCACAATAGGATCCAACCCACTGGTTGCCTCATCAAGGATCAACAGGCGTGGATTGTGGGAGAGGGCAATCGCAATGGACAGTTTCATTTTCATCCCACGGGAAAAGTCTTTGACCGCCTTTTTCATCGGAAGATCTAACTTGGTGACATACGCAGAAAAAACTTGAGAATTCCAGGTCTTATACAGACTGGTCATGATTTTTTCAATTTCACCAACAGTCAGATTCTCTGGCAGATTGCTTTCATCAAACACAACCCCGATTTGCTCCTTCAGGGAAGGATCAATGCTGGTATTTTCCCGACCAAAAATACGAATTTCCCCCGTATCTTTGAAGAGTAGATCAAGGATGAGCTTGATGGTTGTGGTCTTACCGGCACCATTTTCACCGATAAATCCCATGATCACGCCTTGGGGTAAATCTATATTGATGTTATCCAAGGTAAACCCCGGATACTTTTTTACCAGATTCCTGACTTCCAAAATATTCTCCATTATTCCTTCTCCGTAAAAATCAAGGTCAACATTTCGGTAAGCTCATCAAGTGAAATATTACTGATTCCGGCTTCCATAACGATTTTTTGCATGTGGCTTTCGATCTCCCGCAGGTGTAACTCCCGAACCAATTCAAGGTTTTTTGGTGCAACATAGGTACCTTTCCCTGGAACAGAAACGATAAATTGGTCCCGCTCCAGCTCATCATAAGCACGTTTGGTTGTAATCACGCTGATGTGGAGTTCCTTAGCCAGAAAGCGCATCGATGGAAGTTCGTCACCTTCGTGTAACTGACCTGACAGGATCATTGCCTTCAATTGGTCACCGATCTGCTCATAAATGGGCTTCTGACTGGAATTGCTGATCAGTATGTTCACCTCTCAACTCCTCATATTCATTGCATCTACCGTATATACTTAGTATATACAGAAGTAACGGTTTGTCAAGTTTTGTTTCGGCAATTCTCAATATGAATTTGTCAAAATCCATCCAAAGTAATTTTCGTAAATCAAGTAACAACTGACAAGGCTTATTTCATATAAACGGGCTAAACCACTTGAAACACGCTTCGTCTGAACGAAAGAGATGGGAATATTGAGGGAATGTTGCCAGATTTTTCAAGTGTTACGGTGTGCTCAACAGAAGAGCACACCCTATATATCATGATTCTCATAGGGTGTACACCACCTTTGTGCACACCGGAAAGGCATATTGAGGTAATGTTGCCAGAATTCCCCAAGAGCTTTTCTATATTGAGATTGCTGGTTCTATTTACTTTACTGGAGGGAATCTGAAAGATTATTGATCTTCAAAGAAGCGAGGTTGCGCACAAAGACCCTGTAGGAGGCTGTCCCAAAAGTAAATCGTCTTTTTTAATTGCCCCACCTGAGGCTTAATTTCAAGCATATTTTAGAATATTGACCTAGAAAAGGCATCATTTTTGTGATGCTTTCCCACAACAAACTGTCTAAAAAGCAAAATCCTGACTTTTGGGACAGCCTCTATCAAATTTGCCCAGCCCTTCCATTTTTCTTTCTGAGTTTACGCTTGACCGCTGCCATCACAGAGCGCAATTCCGGCACTTTCATCAGCCACATCATCAGCACGTACACCCCCACCCCCAATGCGAGACCCCCAACCAAGATAACCACGCGCGAACCACCCTGCAGCCACTTCATCCAGGTCAAAACGGTCGCCCCCATCACAGCCGTGCCTGCCAGCGCTGCCAAGAATCCTTTTGAAATGTTTCGACCGCCGATGCCTTTCAGCCGCCGCCTGATCAACACCAGCAACACGCAACTCTCCAGTCCGGTTGCCAGCGAATTTGCCAGCGCCAGACCCCCGTGCGGCATCCACTCGATCCGTTTAAACAGGCTCGAAAATGCGAACGAAAGCGCTATGTTCAAACTCATGGCGGCCACACCCACCAATACCGGCGTTTTAGTGTCATGCAGGGCATAAAACGCCCGGCTGAGCACCTCCACCAGGCAGTGTCCCACCAACCCGGCGGAATACCACAGCAGCGCCCATGCCACCATTTGGGTCGAATGCGCGTTAAAGGCACCGCCTTCATACAAGACCTGCACCAGCGGGATTCGCAGCAGGATCATCCCGATCGTTGCCGGCACAGCCAGCAGAATCACCCCGCGGATAATTCCCGAAAGGGTACTACGCATCTCATCATAATGCCCCAACTCCACCTGCGCAGAAAGCGTCGGCAGTGAGGCAATGCCGGCAGACTGAGCGATGGCTCTTTGCGGCATCATCATCAGGGTAAATGCCAGCGTCACGGCACTGGCTGACCCCTCACTCAAACTCAAGGCAATGATCGTGTTGGCAATGAAGTTCAATTGCACTACCCCGGCACCGATCAACCGCGGCAGCATCAGCCGTATCACCTCTCTGACAGCCTTTTCTTTCAAGCCCACAGATATTTTATAAAATCTGCCGGGCAGTTTCATCAGGCTGGGAAGCTGGATCAGCAGGTGCGCCAGCGCGCCGATGACAACCCCGACCGCCAACCTGTCTGCACCCCAGGATTTTGGGAGCAGCAGTGTTCCCAGGATGATGCCAAGGGAATACAGGGCGGGAGCCAGCGAAGGAACCAGAAAGGATTGATAGGCGTTCAGCATGCCCATCACCAACCCACTGAGCCCAAAAATGGTCACTGAAGGCAGCATGATGCGCAGCAAGCGCACAGTATTATCCAGTTGAACCGGGTCGGAACCTGGTGCCAAAATAAACAGCCCGTTCTTTACAATTCCGGGAGCGAAAATCCACACGAGCACCGAAACAACCACCAACATCAGGCTGACCACGTTCACCACGCCGGAAGCCAGCCGCCAGGCACCCTTTTTATCGTCCCGGGTAAGAAAACCGGTAAATATAGGGATGAACGCTGAACCTAAGGCACCGCCTGCCATCAGATTGAACAGTAACTCCGTGATGCGGTTGGCTGCGTTGAATGAATCCAGATCCGCGCTGGTGCCAAAAGCACGGGAGATAACCATCTGCTGAACCACCCCTACCAGGCTGCTGATAATGAACGCGAACATGACCGTGCCGGTTGCCCGCGCGATTTGTCTGCCCGCACTGCCTGCC
>JBAQMM010000211.1:0-1993 GCA_049302815.1 Anaerolineaceae bacterium
CTCCGGAGTTGACCATGGCGCCGTGGGCTTTCACGGCAGCGGTCAGATCCTCAGGCGCGATGGGGACGGTCCCTTCGGGTTGGATGACCACCCGGATAGGCAGGTGATACTGGCGGGCAAACTCGAAATCACGCTGGTCATGGGCGGGCACTGCCATGATGGCACCGGTGCCGTAGGTCATCAAGATGTAATCGGCGGTCCAGATAGGGATATGCTCCCCGTTGACTGGGTTTATGGCATAGGAGCCGGTGAAGACACCGGTCTTGGTACGGTCGGCGGCTTCGCGCTGGATGTCGGATTGGCGTTTTGCCTGC
This sequence comes from Anaerolineaceae bacterium, assembly GCA_049302815.1. GTDB lineage: Bacteria > Chloroflexota > Anaerolineae > Anaerolineales > Anaerolineaceae > Mesolinea. The sequence goes on from JBAQMM010000211.1 coordinate 315, forward strand.
TCCTGGTAAGCATGCACCGCGGCAGCCTGTGCAGGCGTGGTGAGGCTGTCAATCAGGGGATGTTCGGGCGCCAGCACCATAAATGTCACCCCCCAGAGGGTATCCGGGCGGGTGGTGAAGACTTCGAGAGGTTCACCGCTTTCAGTTGTGAAGGTTACCGAGGCACCCTTGGAACGCCCAATCCAGTTGGTTTGAAGGGTCTTGATGGTATCCGGCCAATCCACCTGGGAGAAGTCTAGCAGCTCTTCGGCATAATTGGTGATGCGGAAGAACCATTGCTTCAAGTTCTTTTTGATCACGGGTGTTTCGCAACGCTCGCAGTGGCGGTCTTCGCCCTGGACCTGTTCGCGTGCCAGGGTGGTGTTGCAATTGGGGCAAAAATCGACCGGGGCCTCTTTTTGATATGCCAGGTCATGCTTGAAGAATTGCTCGAAGAACCACTGGGTCCAGCGATAATACTTGGGGTCGGCAGTGATGATTTCGCTGCGCCAGTCGAACATGTTGCCCATGGAGCGAAGTTGCCCGCGCATGCGGTCAATGTTGGCGTAGGTCCAGGTCTTAGGGTGGATTTTGTGCTTGATGGCGGCATTTTCGGCCGGCAGACCAAAGGCATCGAAACCCATCGGGAAAAACACGTTATAGCCCTGCATGCGTTTGAAACGGGCGCGGGCGTCTGAAGGGGTCATGGCGTACCAGTGTCCGATGTGAAGGTCGCCGGAGGGGTAGGGAAGCATGGTGAGAGCGTAGAATTTGGGGCGGTCGGGGTCGCGGTCAGCATGATAGAGAGCATCGGCTTCCCAGCGGGCATGCCATTTGGGCTCGATCTCCTCAGGTTTATATTGCGGTATGCTGGTTGGGTCGATCATGTTAGGCTCCTTTTGGTTAAATAAAAAATCCCTTCGTGCAGGGACGAAGGGGACTTCGCGGTACCACCCTGCTTCTCATCCTTTGGGACGAGCGCTTGAGGCTGCTCTAACGGGCTGGCCGTCAACAGTTACTGGGGTTCACTGCTGCCACCTCTCTGATTGGAGAAGACAGGCGAGTTGGGCCTGACGCGCTCCGCTACGCCACCGGGATTACACTCCTGCTCCCGATTCCCTGGCGGATGGCTTAGTACTCCTGCCGTGGTGTTTATGAGATTATATTCTATCATAAAATTTGCAGACCCGGCCAAGAACCAGAGAGATGCCCAGGATAGCTCTTCCCACCCACCTAAATAAGTTCGACTTGTAAAAATAATAGCTGCGTTTTATACTAGTGATGGGGAGGGCGCAAACCGATTTGTAGAAATGGAGTGGAAATGAAAAAGTATCTCGTTTTTGTATTGGCGTTTGTACTTGTAGTCGTTTCGTTCAGTCCCGTAGCAGCCCAGGATCCCGAGCCGCATAATGGTTCCCTTGACCCAAACTACCAATTGCCGGACAAGGCTGATCCTGAATAGCAGAAAAAGTTGTTCCAGAATCAACTTTCTTCAATTCTCACCCCCCCCGTATTCATAAAAGCCCTCAATGTTGGCGCGATTGATGAATTCAAAGAACCGGAAAATTGGGCATACGTCAACTATTGTGGACCTGCATCGACCCAGGTTGCCCTTCGTGCAAAAACAACCAGTATCCCAACTTTAGACCAAATTGGACAATGCGAATTGATAGATCCATCCTGGGGCGTTTACATGTCAA
>JBAQMM010000212.1:0-5293 GCA_049302815.1 Anaerolineaceae bacterium
TCGGCAAAAGCGTTGAGCGCAAAAAGGGATGGTTTATGTTTTGGGATGATTTACGCAAGCTGGTACAAGAGAATAAGATCGTTGTCGATAGGGAAAAGGGCAGCTCGCACGTTTTTGGAGGATGAGACTGATGGCTGACCAAGACCACAGATGATAGATTCAGCCTCGCAATGCCAATACCATTGCTCCAATAACATCCCTATACAGGAAAAACCCCGGTCAAGATTCCTTTGCTGGGGTTTTCATTTCCAATTGTGATCTCGACCTAAGCAAACAAATGTGGACCCCGTTTTGTTATACCCATAATAATGTCCCGGTAATGTAAAGTATACTTGACATTTCCCTCTGATCCTGCTATCCTAATGTAAAGCGGTCTTTACATTAGGAGGAAGGATGAAAAATCGGTTGGAAGAATTTCGAACCAAAAAAGGTTTGACTCAACAAGAACTTGCAGAAAGAGTCGAAGTCTCACGCCAGACGATCATTTCGCTTGAGCAAGGTCGGTATAACCCATCGATCGTGCTCGCATTCCGGCTGGCTCGTCAGTTTGGCGTAAAAATCGAAGAATTGTTTCTTTATACGGAAGAGGAGAATTGCGATGAGTAGGCAAAATAAATGGATTGACCGTCGGATACGGCTTGGTTGGATTTTTCTTGCTGCCGGCATACTTGTTACCTTGCTGGGGATACTACTACCCAAGCTGGCAGATGATCTGTCGTTCAGTGAAAGGAACATCACCGGGCTTGGCATCGTGCTGCTCGGGGTCGGAACCTCTCAACTGATCCGCTATGGGGCTGCACGCCGAGGTTCGCAACCTGCCCTGAACTCAATTGTCGAAGAACGCGATGAGCGTACTCAGCTCATACAAGCTCGGGCAGGAAACCGAGCTTATATGGTCTCTGCTGCTTTGACTATTGGCGGGTTGATGTGGGTGTCATTAGCTGAAAACGGGAGTTTGCCACCGCTTTCGGGGGACGTACTCTGGTATTTCCTGGCTGTGCTGGTCATTATCCCCATTGCGGTTTACACTGTCAGTATGGCATCCGACCAGAAACACATTTGACTTGCAGGTATTTAAGAAAAAAGGGTGCAGTAAGAGTGTGTACAATTATTAACTAGCCCAACATAAAAGGGAATGTTTTACCGTGAAATATGTTTACTGGGCGATCCCTGGCATTTTAGCAGGCCCGGACATGATGAATTTGAATGGAATTTGACCGAGCTCAAGCAGGCGGTTTCAGAGCCATTCTTTCATTGCACAATGATCCTGGCTTGAAAGATATTGATAAGCATGGCTTTGTGCATAAGCTGTTACCACTACCCAATTCTGTGCCGCCTTCAATTGATGATTATTTTACATATCAGCAGCTCCTTTCAGAAGCAATATCCTTCATCTCCCAAAACGGGAGCGTAGGTGCCCCAACATTAGTGCATTGCCATTCCGGCAAAGACCGCACGGGTGTTATACTGATCTGTTATCTCTGCACCGTTGAAAAGATGAACCCTTTGGAAGCAATCGGGAAACTAAGGAACGTTAAACCATCACTCCTGTCTTCTGATGGTTATGAGGCAATGGTTTACAGGCTATTAGAGTCTCAATGTTCAAAAACAGCTTAACCACACCTATCGCCGATGTTGGATGCTTTTAAAAATGAATGGGACGACAACAATCCGTGCCTTATTTTGATCAAGAGGTGATAAATCACTCTGACCATTTATTATTAAATGGCAATCGTTTTATAAAGGAAGAGTATCATGATCATAGGAAATAATATTATCTTAAGGGAACCAAAAATTAGTGATTGGCTGCATATAAAGCATATTTGGGAAGATGAAGAAACCATGAAAGATGTTGGGGGTATTCATGAACTCACCGAAGAGAAATATGGTCAATGGTATCGACATGTGATGATAGAAAAGAATACTGAAAATAAGTATTTTTTGATTTTTGATAAAGACCAACAGACTTGTTTTGGCGAAGTAAGTTTCCACAGATATGACGAAATCAAAAAGAAAGCAATGTTTAACATAAAAGTTAAAGCCCAATACAGGAATAAAGGCATAGGCTATGAAGCCCTGGATTTAATCCTGGACTACTATTTTAATCAATGGAACGGCGAGATAATGGAAGACACCATATGGGGAAACAACCCCAATGGACTTCAGAAATTAATAAACTATGGATTTAGAGAAATTAGAAGAGATGAAGAAGGAATATGGATTGAAATTAGAAAAGAAAAATGGAAGAAAAAAGCTAAAAATCGCTTCAACTTGAATCGCAGGTCAAGCAGGCTTGCAGGCTAAGTATTGGTTAGGTGCATAAATCCGAGAGGTAATTCGGCATGGTAATGACTTCCAATGTTTCAAAACTTTCTATCGCACGCAACTTGAGCGCTGCTTTAGCTGTCGTTAGCTTGGTTATTAGTGGGGAATATTTCTTCCGACACTATGTTCTGTTTTGGTTGCCCACCTTTGGAACTTTGTTGGTTACCGACATGCTCTCTTTGTTTATGTTTTATTCACTCCTTACCGCTGGTTTAGGCTTGACCATGCATATCAACTGGCGACAGGAGTTGGCAGGCTTCGGCCAAGCAATGCATGAGGGCTTATCAAGTTGGAAGTTCACGATTTGGATATTGGCCTTGGTACTTGTATAGTGGCTCTCTCTGTAGTGGACCAACTCCTTTGGGGAGAACTCGAGCTACCGATGTTCATCAGTTCTTATCGAAACTCGACTGTGTGGCTAGCTGGTATGGCTTCCACGTTGGAAGTAGTGTCACGTCTTTTGGTGAATGGTCTTTTTGTACCTATTGCAGAAGCATACTTATGGCGAGGACTCGTTCAAGTTTACTTTCTACGCATTTTTCCCAAACCTTTTGCCATTGGTTTGACAGCGGTTCTTTTTTCGCTTAAACAGGTACTTGTCGATGCGTCTCTGGGGCGTTTTCTGATTATCATTGCCTTTGGGGTAATATGCGGGATTGTTGCTCAACGTGGCAATTGGAAGCAGTCTGCCACAATGCGTGTTTTTGTCAATGCGCGTCAACACTCCTGGGGGGTTCTCTTTGGCTTGGAATAAAATCGCCAGGTGTGCCAAACATTTGCATGCAGCTAACCCGGCCTATCTCCAAAGGGGAAAAACGTAAACCGGAAGGTTAAGGAGACCCCGGCAAGTTTGTGGATCAAATTTTTGATTTATGATAAAGGTGGATGGTGAATATGGAGTATGAAATCAGGGAAAAAAATCAAAACGACAATGAATCAGTTCGCCGCCTGGTGGAAGAAAATTGGGGATCAAACCTCATTATTACCCGAGGGAAAATACATCTTGTCGAAAATCTTCGTGGAGTATTGGCAGTACACAATGATCAGATTGCCGGCATGGGGTTATACGAGATTGATCATAACGCATGCGAATTGGTTTTGTTGGAAAGTTACATTGAGCATATTGGCATCGGTAAGAGAATATTAAATGAAATCATTTCTGCTGCCAAAAAGGCTGGTACTGAAAGGCTGTGGCTTATTACAACCAATGATAATACGTATGCTTTGCGCTTTTATCAAATCAATGGCTTCCTCATCAGAAATATTCATGTCAATACAATTATGGAAATGCGAAAGCTTAAGCCGGAAATACCGCTTGTTGGTAATAACAACATTCCGATACGTGATGAGATCGAATTGGAGATCAGGCTTAAGTAAAAAACCGTTGAGAAATCTATTTATCGCTTGCAGCCATACAATAGTGGGAGTTGGGTGTGGCTCAGGCATGCTACCCAGTACCTGACCTACAAGTGATAGCCGCATAACGCATTGCTTGCTTTGCTTGTGTCACTCCGCAATTTGGAATCCAAATATCCCGAGGGCAACGTCGTGGACTACGACTACATTGTGGCGTTCATCGCCAAGCTGTCGGAACGGTTCCGGATACGGGAAATCGCCTACAACCGCTACGGGGCGGAGAAAATACGCCGCGATTTGGAGGAATTGGGCGCGGAGCACGGCTTCACGGTTTCCCCCTTCGGTCAGGGCTTCGTATCCATGTCCCCGCCGAGTAAAGATTTCTACCAGTTTGTGATGGAGGGCAAGATCCGCCACAGCAGGCACCCCGTCCTCGACTGGAACATGGGTAACGTGATCATTGACCAAGACGTAGCAGGCAACATCAAGCCCAACAAGAAGAAATCCACCGAGAAAATCGACGGTGTGGTAGCGCTGATTATGGGCTTTGCACGGGCCACGCTCGGTGGCGGGATGAGTACTTCAATCTATGACAACCGGGGACTCCTCTTCATATAAAGAAAGCTGCCACATCGTTGTGACAGCTTTCTTTTGAAAACTTACTGCTCAATATTCTTTGCCTTGGGAATTGGGCGGTATTTTTCTGGTATTTCATATTTTGGAGTATCTGCCTTAGCGATTTCTAACTCATTATCCACCTCTGTGATTTGTCTATCAAAATTCAAGACAGAGGGTTCTTCCTCTGCTTTCAGGAAAATCTCAGGAACTGGGGTTTGAGCGAGCAGACGAAGTTTAGTTATAATTTCCTGCGCGTTGCGCTGTGCATTTGCATACTGACTGCTGGATTGGTCGACCGTCCCCGAAATCAAAAGAATTTCAGACATAAATCCATTGATATTAACCATAACACCAAGATGGTTGCAAGTTGGAATTGAATTTGAGGAGGTATCAAATCAAATGAATAGAGCTATGGCACTAAAATGTGGAAGCTGAAGTTTTTCTTGCCTACCGCCTGATTGCCGAACCAATACTGAAGTTATCCATTAGGTTGACTCCTAAAATGCTTTTCGAGCTTAATGCCAAAATGGTTGTGCCCAAGTAATTACCAATCTTCGTTCGCCTAGCAAAAGAAGGGTATAAATTCCTATTTTTATAACCGGATCGACTATTTCTAAAGCCTTATCTTAACGCGGATTTGACATGCAACGGTATATACTTGTTACATTAGTACTGTATTTTCACAAAGGAAAGGAGTAAAAATAGCCATGTCTATCCTCAGGAGAAGAATTAACCAAAGATGTAATTGATGACTTGCCCCCTGTATTGTTTCAGCAGTTAGTATGTACTAGAATTTCGATTAGGATAATTACTTAATACGGACTTAATGCCAAGTATAAACATTAATCATATAAGTTGGCAATACAACGATTACGCAACCTTTTTTCTGTAAATTCGAGTCAGAAATACCCATAGTTCTTTAACAACTTAATGACTTGCCAGCACAATAATGTTTTCCGATCTGCCACTCCTCGCTGATCTCCATGAGTAATGC
>JBAQMM010000213.1:0-2442 GCA_049302815.1 Anaerolineaceae bacterium
TAAAGAGGTAGCGGGGTGCGGGGGAGTAGGAAGGGGCAGGCGATGCGATGCGAAGCGGTGCGGAAGCCTGCCCCTGCCTTGCCCCCGTTCCCTTTTATGTTATGCTCACTCAAATGAAGAGCACACCCTGTGAAATTTATTAATGGAAATCCAGGAGACTGACGCAAACGAGAGATGTTTGTCATCACGACTGTGTAGTGCCCTGTAAGGGAAGCGCAGCTTCCCTTGGGAATGGGTGACTTACATGGCTCTTTTGACTGTCAAATTGCTGGATTCAAGGATTTTGGATGTAATCCCGCAAAGGATTGGTTCGCCTGGGATCGCGCAGTTTGCGCAGACCGGAGCTCTCAATCTGGCGGATGCGTTCACGGGTGAGACCAAACCGCTCGCTGATTTCTTCCAGGGAATGATTTACACCGTCCACCAGACCAAAGCGTAGTTCAAGCACCTCGCGCTCCTTTTCCGACAGGCTGTCCAAAGATTCCCGCACGGTTTCTCGCAAGTTTTCCCGCATGACCCCTTCCATTGGCTCGACAGCATCGGCATCCTCGATGTAATCTCCCAGGGTGCTGTTTTCTTCATCGCCAACCGGGCTTTCCAGTGATACCGGCTCTTCCCCAGACTTGAGGATTTGCTCCACCTTCTGGGTAGCTTCGTCCCAGCGGTGCAGCAGGCCCGCATCCGCTTTCTCCCGGGCGTAGTTAATCTCCACAATCGCTTTCTGATCTTCTTCCGAGAGAAATCCGGACTCGACCGCGATCTCCGCGAAACTTGGGTCGCGCCCGACCTTCTGCACCAGGTTGTGCTGGATTTTATTCAGTTTGCTGATGGACTCGACCATATGCACTGGGATGCGAATGGTGCGGGCGTTTTCCAGAATGTAGCGGCTGATCGATTGGCGGATCCACCAGGTGGCATAAGTGCTGAACCGGAAGCCCCGGGCAGGATCAAATTTTTGGATCGCACGGAGTAACCCTATATTGCCTTCCTGAATGAGATCCATGATCGCAATTCCCCGTCCGGTGTAGCGCTTGGCGACGCTTACCACCAGCCGCAAGTTGAACTCGACCAGCAGATGAGTCGCCATTCTGGCGTTCTCGCTCACTTGCGCGGCGCTTTCCTGCAACTCCTTGCTTCCTGGCAGCGTCTGGGTCAGGCGGTCCCAACTCGGCAGTTGCTGGCGTTTGCTGGAACGCTTGATCACTTCCTGCAAAAAAGACGTCGGCAGAAGGTAGGCATCCAGATAGAAACGGTATAAATCCCGCGCCAGCACTTCCCAATGCTGGTCGGATCCCCAGCGCTCGTCCACAAGGTAACGCCGCACGTAAGAAGGCTTGTTCATCTGGCAGTTCTGGTGCAACGCGGCGGCTTCCTGCAAAACTGAGCAGATATCTGGCTTGGGTTTTTGCAGGTGTGAGGCATCCGTGATCACCAGCATCCAGGTTGAGACCATCTCCCGGTAGATTTCTTCCACATTCAGGATGGCTTGATCGTTTCGGTAAAGTTTGAGCTGTTGTTCCGCCTGAACACAAGTTGCATAATGGAATTCCTGCTCCGAGTCCAACAGAACGGTCCTGTTGATCTCCCGCAAGTACAGCTGGATGGGGTCATCCACCTGGGAAATCGATTCCACTTCGGGGAGATATTCTTCGGGCATGAAATCACTCTCCGGAGGCTGTTCTCCATCCCCATACTTCAGCTCTTCATCCGGATCAAAAATAATTTCATCCATTTTTTACCTGTTTTCTCGGTTTATGTTTTTGGCTGTCAGCTTCTATGGGAAGACCGCTTCCTCCAGCCTGTGAAGACTGCATAGCCATATCCACCAGGCGGCGTTGGTTCAGCTGCTCTAACAGCAGAATTTGAGCTTCCTCTTCGCTGTAGGTTTTGTCTTCCATCTCGGACTGCAGGAACAGGATTTCCTGTATCCTTGCCTCACTCAGGTTGCGTCTGATCCGCAGCACATTCCGTACCTGGTCTGCCAGGCGCTTTTCATCCGAGGGTGGCATGGTTTTTTCAATCAATGTCGGCTTTTCAACCTGCTCCAACACTTCCGGAAGGTTTTCCACAATATATTCCTGCGGGGACATTTCGTCCTGTTCCAGGCTGGCTTTAACCAACTTGAAACCGATGGCAAAATCACTTTCCGAAAAATCGCTCTCAGAAAGTTGGTTCAGTTTCAGCATGCCAAGCGCCCGATTCACCCGGTAGAGCGATTCAGGGTCCTTGAGGAGTGACTGCAAAGCATGCTGCTCAAGGATGCGGTTGCGTAGAACCGTATCGGAAATGGCGCCGGTTCTGCCATTGGGAACTCCCTGATCCATAGGCTGGTCGGTCTTCGTCTTCCTGATCCTCCGAGGGGCTGCGGTGGATAGCCGCAGAGCCCGTTCGTCCACGCGAATCAGCCGGGCCAGACGCTGCCGGTATGCCTCGCGTTCAACT
>JBAQMM010000214.1:0-5417 GCA_049302815.1 Anaerolineaceae bacterium
GACGTGATACGAGGATTGCATCGGCCCCGGGGCGACCTTCGCGGCGGAAGAATGAACCGGGGATGCGTCCACCGGCGTACATGCGTTCTTCATAATCCACAGTAAGCGGGAAAAAATCGGTGCCTTCGCGGATGCTGCCCATGGTGGCTGCCGCAAGGATTATGCTGTCTCCCTGGCGCAAAGTCACTGAGCCGCCTGCCTGACGGGCAAGCCGCCCGGTTTCAAAGGTGACTTCCTTATCACCCAGGGTGGTTGAATAATATTTAGGTTCTGGTTTCATTTTGTCCTTTCATCTGGTTGTGCCAGTGCAGGGACTGAAAGCCACTGACCAGAGTTTGGTCAACATCTTTCAATACCCGACTGGCGTTTGAATAGAAATACTAATATCCGCGGAGAATTGCCCTGCTAGCCAATTATCTTGCCGGCTGGCAAAGCGTCCTCCGCGGTTGGATCACCAATTTGTGGAGTGACGAACTATTTCTTGCGGATGTTGAGAGATTCAGTAATAGCAAGGAAACGATCGTAATCTTTTTGGCGAAGGTATGCCAACAACCGGCGGCGCTGACCCACCAGTTTGAGCAGACCGCGGCGTGAACTTTCATCGTGCCTGTTCACGCGCAGGTGCTCGGTCAGTTGGTTGATGCGTGTGGTCAGCAGGGCAATCTGGACTTCAGGTGAGCCAGTATCACCGGGTTGACGTTCGAACTTTTTGATAATCTCAATTTTTTCAGCTTGGTTTAAAGACATGACGTCTGCTCCTAAAGAAATTTATGCAAGTCTCCTGGTTTGCAGTTCAGAACCGCGTACCGGACTAGTCACAGCAGAGAATTATAACAGAAGTGGCTGAAAGCGCAAGATGGATGCAGACCAATGGATTGCAGACCTGCCCCCGCGCTTTTGCTTGCAAATTTACAAATCAATCCCGCCTGTCAAAAGTCAGAATCATAGGGTCGCAATCCATTAATAAGTTCCATAGGGTGTGCTCTTCATTTAAGCACGCCATTACTGCATAAACCTTCTCGTTGGTGTGCACAAAAACAGTGCACGCCCTATGGAATGACTTCCACCAGGGCAATTGCATCTAAATTTCTTTTTGTGAAAAAACGACACTTTTGATCATTTTGAGTTGGCAATATATGCATTTGTTGGTTCGTTTATGTGTCTAATTGCCGATGAAAGGAGTTTTTATGATCATGATGGCTGTCACATGTGGCTCACTTGCTGATAAAGTTTGAGTGAGGTGTAAAAATCGAACACAAAAATGGCAAAAAAACTTGTCAGACATAAGATGCAATTGCCCTGTGACTTCCACCCCACTTCAAGCAGATTTTATGATATTATCTGAACGCTTTTATTTTCGTTTGGTTTATTCTTGGTGTACCAGTGCCTGGAAAAAACCGCAGATAACCATTCAACTAGATCACAAATTTAATGCTCATCCATAAATCGGGAGAGCGCAGATTATATTCGTCACTAATTATCTACAGCAAAAGGACAAACCATGAAATGCCATAGGATTTGCTTCGTAGTAATGACCACCCTGATCTTCAGCCTGTTTCCTTCCTTTACACCCGTGCACGCAGCCAACCTCATTGTCACTTCATTGGCAGACACTGAAATCGTCGATGGCAATTGCACTCTGACTGAAGCCATTAAAAATGCCGATAACAATGCCGCTACCAACCTGGATTGCGCTGCTGGAAGCGGTGCTGATATCATCACATTCAGCGTTTCTGGTACGATTGTTTTGGGATCAAGCCTTCCTATAATCCACGATACAGCTGGACTCACCATCAATGGCGCCGGACAATCGGTGGCAATTACTGGGAATGACTTGTATCAATTGCTGGTAATTTCTGTTAACGCATCGCTGACCCTGGAAAACCTGGCGTTTTAACATGGAATGTCTGCAACTACAGCTGGCGGGATCGAAAACTACGGCACCTTGAATATTAGCGACTGTTCCTTTACTGATACCGTAAGTTCAGCGACCTACGGCGGCGCCATCTACAACCAATCCGGCAGTGTCACCATCACCAACGGCGCTTTCAGTGACAACACTGTAGTTGACGGTACCCGCGGAGGAGGTGCCATTTTTTCCCTGGCCGGCAGTCTCAATATTGACGACAGTTCTTTCTCAGGTAATTCCGCGCCCAATGGTGGTGGTGTTTATTGCTATGACTGCCTGCTGAACATCGATGACAGCACTTTCACTGGCAATAATGTCCCCGATGGCAGTGGAGGGGGTATCTACAGCTATTCTGGCAACGTCAACATCACCGACAGCACCTTTGCTGGGAATGGTGCCCCCTGGTCTGTTGAAGATGGCGGTGGCGGCGCCATTTTTTCTGATTATGATTCGCTGACCATCATCAATAGCATATTCGACAGCAACACAGCCACGGGCAGTTCTGGCGGAGCGATTTTAAGCAGTTCCCTAATGGACATCAGGTTGAGCACCTTTACCAATAATAGCGCCGATTCTGGGGGCGCCATTTTTAACAGTGGTGAGGATTCGACTATTGCCAATAGCACTTTTTCTGACAATAGCGCCAGTGCCGCCGGCATTAGCGGTGGCGCAGTGGTCAATTCTGATGAACTCACCATTAGTAACAGTACAATCTACGGCAATAGCGCCATCGGCAGCGGGGGTGGGATAGGTAACATAAGCGGAACGCTGCGGCTTCGAAACACCATCGTTGCCAATAACACGGCTGATAATTGTGGCGGCATCATTGCCAACGGCGGCAGCAACCTGGACAGCGGCTCCACCTGTGGTTGGGGTTCGGAATCTGGATCGATGAGCAACATTAACCCCCTGCTGAGCGCCTTGGAAGGTTCACCAGCCTACTTCCCACTCGATCCTGGCAGCCCAGCCATTGACCTTGGAAACGATGCCATCTGCGCAGCCGCCCCTGTGAATAATCAGTCTCAAAACAATATTACCCGCCCACTTGGTACACATTGCGACATGGGTTCCTATGAGACTCAGGATACCACCCCACCGGTGGTGCAAGGCATCACCCGCTCAGACCCAAATCCTGTTACTGCCACCAAGGTTCACTTCACGGTCCACTTTTCTGAAGCAGTAACCGGGGTGGATTTGAGCGATTTCGTGTTGGCTGTTTCAGGATTGACTGGCTCATCCATCAGCAGCGTCAGTGGGAATGCGTCTACCTATCAGGTCACCGTCAAAGTCGGGTGGGGAACCGGTACCGTTCGCCTGGACTTGGTGGATGATGATAGCATTGTGGATCAGGGGCTTTTGCCTCTGGGGGGTGTGGGCTATGGCAATGGAGACTTTGACGTTGGAGAAACGTATGACGTTCAGCGCTACCCATACTTTCTGCCACAAGTCCTGAAGTGATGAAATGACCAGAAAGTGTAGGGCATGATCTATGCTCGACCGCACATCTTAGATTACGCTGATACTCACACTGGGCGCTCTCCCCGTGTCTGATGTTTAAGCGCAGGGATCAGGATGTGCCCGATCCGGTCTGAAGTTTTTTAGTCCTGAAGGATTCGGCAATTTATAGTGATCTTGTTAGCGGATAAGGCAAGCCTCATCCCGAACCGGTGAATCTTGCATGTCAGTCCCTCATCCTGTAAAGACCTGGCGCGTGGCTTTGGTCAAGGCTTTCTATAATTCAGGTACTGCCATGCCAGCAAACTCACAAAGTTATCTTTCATTAATCGCCTAATCCAGCAGGAATTGACTATAATCTACCCAATGGAGCACGCTTGATCATCAAAATAGCCGGCGAAACTGGATTTCTGGAATCTTACCCTGCGGCAGAGTTACTGGCTCGCGGTGGCCAGGTTTCCATCGCCTCCCGTGCCAACCCAACACCAATTTTCGAGGTAAATCATGCAAAAACCCTCATCAGTTCTTGACCTCCGCGGAACCAAGATCGCTTACATCATTCTGGCAATGGTTGCCAATATTGCCATGGCAATCCTGTTCTTCAGCCTGGTGGATTGGCTCATGCTCACATATGGCGAACAGGTTACCGGCGTGGATACCACCTTGATGCTGGGCATTTTCCTCGGATCTCTTCTGATCGGTTTTCTGATGAGCCGGATTGCCAAAGACGGACGGGGTATTACCTACGGATTGTATGGAGGTCTGGCTGGGCTGGTGGTCGTAGTGCTGATGACCTGGAAATCGGGCTTGCTGGCTGCCCTGGTGGGGCTTATGGCGGTGCTGGGCGGCTACAATGGCGGTTCACTGGGGGAAGGGTATCGGCGGGTGCAAAAGAAAAATCGAGATGCTAGACGGAAGTAAATACCAGGGGCAGAATGGCTGCAAGCCCGCGGCGGCAAGTTCCAGGTTTTCATCGTCCGAATAACTAATTAGCTGTGCTGCCCTTATCTTAAAGGGAAGTTGCTGTTGTATCTTGTGTTTCCCTTAAATAGCCCTAGCTATTCTGAAACGGTTTTCTGGGTAAAAATTCAGCGATTCATGATTGCACGGATGACAAAGAACAATATCAGCCCCCATACCAGCACAAAAGGTATGGCGTAATACCATTTTTTGGGTTTGCCATCTGCCCATAATCCCTGGGCTTCCACCTGGCACTGGTCAAAAACGTCTTTAGGGATGGCCTTAACAGTCAACGCCACCAGGAGCGGCAGAATGATGACATCATCCAAATATCCCAAAACTGGCACAAAATCCGGGATTAAATCAACCGGTGAAAGGGCATACGCCACGGTGATACCAGCCAAAATTTTGGCGGTCAATGGCGTTTCTTTTTTCTTAAGCGCCAGAAGTACTACCGGGATATCCGATTTTAGTTGCTTCGCACGTTCTTTGATATTCATGGCATCTTATGTGTCCAGAGTGCATCTTTTGCACCTTTTATTACCAGTTGTCTCGTCAGGCAATTCAGGATTTTGACGTTGGCAGCCACGGCATCTCCGGTCCATCAACTCCCAGGTGTTCTGCCAGAGCGGCTTGAAGGGCTACCCGGTCATCCCAGGGGTACTCGGTCTTTTCAAAACACATGGATTGCTCGTGCCCCTTGCCACACACCAATACTAGGTCTCCGGGCTGTGCCAGAGCGACAGCCTGACGGATGGCTTCCGCCCGGTCTGGTACGCGCCAGAAGTTTTTTCCCTCCACACCTCCTGCTTCCAGGGCTGCCTCAGCCATGTCTCGCAAAATTCCCTCCAGGGATTCAGTGCGCGGGTCTTCGGCGGTGAACACACTCAGGTCAGCATTTGCAAATGCCACTTTGGGCATCAGCTTGCGTTTTTCGCGGTCGCGCAAACCAGCAGAACCAAAAACAACAATCACCTTACCCCTGGTAAGCCCCCGCACGGTCTCCAGTACCCGCAGCAAACCGTTGGGCGTGTGGGCAAAGTCCACAATAGCGGTAAAGTCCTGCCCCAAACTGATCTGCTCCATCCTGCCA
>JBAQMM010000215.1:0-1905 GCA_049302815.1 Anaerolineaceae bacterium
AGCCACGAGAAGGATGGCGGCATTGCGCAGGTGAGGACGGCGGGAGGACGGTCTGGTCATGGTGTCGGGGTGATCTCATAAGCGGAGACGAGATGAAATTCATCCAACATCTGGCGAAAGGTGGGTAGAAAATCCTCCCAGGTTTCGCTGTCTGCCATGCCGATGAAAGCCAGGGCATAAGCCGGCATGGCGACCATGACCACGCGTCCCTCCAGGTAGGCGTCCTCGTAGGGTTTGGCAAAGTCCAGGAGCAGGGCAGGGCGTTTATCCACCTTGGTTTCCCCCTGGTTGATCACTTCGTAGGAATCATCCAGGTATTCTTCCAGAAAGGGCTCGAACAGGGCAGTCGCTTCGTCAATGTGCTCCTGGGTGTCCATGCTGAAAGTTGGGGCGGTGAAAACCAGGACGCGTAGGTCGGTATCTTCGCCGGCGTAGTCGGGGGGTGTGAGGAGCAGTACAGAACTTTCCGCGGTATCGGAAGTTTCCCAACCTTCCGGGATGGCAAAGGTGAAACGACCGGCTGGATCTGTGTAGGATTCCAATGGCAGGGCAGGCGCACTCTGCTTGGCGCAACCAGTCAGCGTTGAAAACAGGATGAGCATTGCTGCCAGCGGAAGCAAGAGTCGGTTTCGGTGTGCCATCAAGTTGGATTGTATCGCAAAACAGCGGGCAGTGCAGGGGAGTTTGCCAGAAATGGTGATCGTTCCAAGCTGGCACAGCCGTTGGGGGAAAAACATCCTGGCAGGAAGGCGCAAAACCGCAGAAGTAACTCATGAATTGCAGTTTTCCGGGGGGGTCCATTGCCCGTTAATGGCCGTTGTCGCGAGAAGCGCTTGGTTCGACGAGACTTCCTGAGAAGACAGGATGTGGGAAATTGGCGAAGGTTGCCCGCTATGACCTATGCCGAAGTGCTTCCAAATGGTTATAATCAACCACGTGAAAAATTCTTCCAGCCTGGCCGATGAAATTATCTACAGCCGCCGCAAAAGCCTGGCCATCACCATCCTGCCGGGCGGCAGGGTGGTTGTGCGGGCACCCCTGCACGCCAACCCAGCTCGGATCACTGCTTTCCTGCAGGAGAAATCCAGCTGGATTGACCAAGCCCGCGCGAAGATGCTCAATGTGGAAGCACAGGCTGAGCCTTATAGGTATGAGGAGGGACGACCGATCTGGTTCCTGGGCAGGCAGTATCTGCTGCGCATAGTCAGCCGAGTCAAAGGCGGACTGATCTTTGATCCGGACCAGGGCTTTCTACTGGAAAAGGGGATGCAATCCAGGGGGGCAGCACTGCTGGCCCGCTTTTATAAACAGGAAACTCGCCGCGTGGTTACAGATCTGGTGACGAAGTATGTACGCAGTGAGGGCTTCAACGTGTCGGGCATTCGCATCACCAGCGCGCGCACCCGTTGGGGTTCCTGCAGTGGGAATAATTCACTCAATTTTTCGTATCGTCTGGCAATGACACCGCCGGAATGCATCGAGTACGTGGTGGTGCACGAACTAGCGCACACCCGTGTGCGCAATCACTCCGCGCAATACTGGGAGCAGGTGCGGAGAATTTTACCGGGCTTTAAGCGGGAGCGTGACTGGCTGAAACAACACAGCCTGAGTCTGCCGCGCCTTTAGCGCGAATGATAATCCGCTGGGGGAAAACACAGCCAGTGTTTCTGGCTGCCCATAATTTTTTGCGTTCCCAAAAAGGTTAAAGAATTTCCGAAATCGGAAAATCGAGGTCAAAAGATTCCGCTTTTGACCTCTTTTCATTGTGTTTATTTGTCGTTATCATACAGCCATAAATAGAACATATGTTCTATAATGGAGGCAGCGTAATATGAGTCAACCAAAATCGGATAAAAATGTTCATACGCCGTCTTCAGGGAGTGCCTGCCCGCGCAGGGCAGGCAC
>JBAQMM010000216.1:0-3540 GCA_049302815.1 Anaerolineaceae bacterium
CTTGGAGAGTATCCATGCTGGCGCTGAAGTATTTGCGGTTTTTCCAGCGTTCACCGTATGCCAAGGTAAGGGATCGCGCCATTCCTCCGGCAGTTGAAGAGGAGATCAAGGCATTGATGGAACGGCATTTTACCTATTTGCTGGAGTATGGGCTCAAAACGCCGAAATTCATCCAGGCGGTGTCGTCCTGATAATTCTGCTATTCTGGTTTGAGATTTGATAAGTGGGTCAGCCGCAAGCAGTTGGCTTGATTTGTTCAAGCCATCATATAAGCGCAGAGCAGGCAAGCCTGCTTTCTATGTGGATTCGGTGGATACGGCTGGAAGACGGGTAAGCTCCGCCGTACACGACCTACAAGGTTTTGTCATGCTATTGTGTTAATGCAGAACGCATATTTAGCTTTACCCCCGAAGCAACACAGAGATGGAGACCTTCGCTCCACCCCCTACAAAAGAGGTATGGACGCAAACAGATGAGAGGCTTCACACTCGTGACGCCAACGCGTGCGGAGAGTCTTTCAGTAATCAAATTCATTGGCCAATCAAGTACCTTAATTTCCAAAAAACAACTCACCAACATGAAATCAGGGATTACTCTTATCGTGGTACAATTTTTTTATAACTATCAATTTTCGTTGATGAATAGTAATCAATTACATCATCATGGAGGGAAAATGTTTGAAAGACTAATTTGGTACCCGGATCGTATGCTTCTTGATAATCTTGTTTTCCGATTGGAGCACAGCAGAAATGACAAGTGGGAGTTGGGTGAAGATTGCTTTGCATTTTATAAAGATAAATCACTTGTAGACCAGTACCAGCGGTTCTTCGAGAAGAATCCTACTTTCCAGGCATCGAATATTGTTGAGCTTGGATTATTCGATGGTGGCAGCCTTGCTTTTTGGTTTGAGTACTTTCACCCCTAAAAGCATGTCGGTGTCGATATTCTCGATAGAGAAGATTCTGAATATTTCAAGCGTTATGTGGAGACAAGAAACCTTACTGATCGAATCCAGACCTATTGGCGTGTTGATCAAGGCGACGCACAACAACTCAAGCAAATTGTTCGAACTGAATTTGGTGATAGTCTTGATCTGGTTGTGGATGATGCTTCTCACCAGTACGAACTAACAAAATCCAGTTTTTCGACTCTATTCCCCATGCTCCGACCCGGTGGTCTTTACATAATTGAGGATTGGGCTTGGGCTCATTGGCCGGGTTGGCAGGCCTCCGATCATCCTTGGGCGCACAATGTTGAACTTACAAGGCTTATTTTTGACATTGTTGAGGCAATCGGCACGTCCCCGGAGATGATTCACAGCCTTTTGGTTTTCCAGGGATTTGCCGTAATAGAGAGAGGTCCTGCAGTAGTAGACCCCGGTACGGTCATCTGTTTGGAGGATCAGATACTGAGACGTCCACAGTGGGCTGCACTTGATCAACAAAACAACCAACCAGGTGATCAGAAAAAAGACCAACGGGCAAAGGGAATATTTTCAAGACTAATCCGCAAGTGAAAAACTAAATAGCAGGGTGTATAACACTCACAGTAAACCCTGTTCACGCTGGAGCGCGGCAAGATTCAGGCGATGGCAAAGGGGGTGCGCAAAATTCATTCCCGCAAAGCCGGCCACCTGGAACCCTTTACTCAGGTGGCGCTGTTCTTGGCAAAGGTCGGGTGGGTACATCGTGTTTGAAATTAAACCACTGTGTCTCAGGAAAAATAGCATGCGTTGCTTGCCATACAAATGCACATCGGCCAACTGTGTATCAAGGATCGAAAATTGTAGGCAATACAAAACACACTTCGAGTGCGAAGTAAGTTTCATGGGAGTGTTAATGAAATATTGATGGGCATAAGTTCCAATTTTGGCGCGATAACCTAACGGGATGGGCAGACAGTGAATCAACAATTAGTGGGCATCAAACTGCTCAAGTGTGTCGATGCATTTTGTTGTTCACCCTTGTTTACAAACAGTGCAACTATTAATTGTTAAACTACCTGACCATACCGTATATTCAGGTAGTTATCGACTGAAAGTTGGTGAAAATTTCACATCCAAAATGTTTTAAAAAACAATGTTCGAAGTACAAGTGGGGTTTTGCATACCTGCTGTCCCAAAATACCAAACCCGCGGGTTATTATTCCAATTAAGGACTGCGTTGTAGTAAGTTGGGCAAAAATTGTTATATGCCAGATCTGACACATTTGAAAGTGTATTAGCCGTCGAATTATCAGATGCAGGCCAGTTTGCAAAACCAGTGCCCCATATCATATACTTGGGGTAGCTCGAGAAAAAACTGCCTCTGTAGTGTGGGTCAGGAATACTATTAAAGCCTTCTTCAAAAGAGGCTGTGGCTTTATATATACGGGCACTTGAAGATGAAATTTTTGCAACATCTTCAGCATTCCCATAATCATCATAAACTCTTGCAATCCAAAAACCCTGCTGGTATGTTACTAACTCAACTTGGTGCCACACCCCAGTGTTCGCTAAGGAACCAACGCTTCCTGTGCAACCTCTAGTCCCCCACCTTGAAGTTCCTTGAAGGCACTCGACGTTCTGTTTTTCGCTGTAGACAAACCAATACATTCCTCTATTGTCTGACATGTACCCTACTTGGGTGAAATCACTTTTGCCACCACTCCCCCCGCCAGAGGGTGAAAGATTAACAGAGAGCCAGGCAGTTGTAAAAAATCCAACCGGTGCACTTGAAGTAAAACTTACAGGCAGAATATTTAATATGTAATCCTGGGAGTAAACCACATCGTTCTGATCAACCCTAAAATTGACTGTTAGCCAGTCATGGTAACCACTGACTGATTTTGTATTAGCAGCCAAGAACAATATTAACACTGGTATCAGCACTATTCTCATGGCTCTCTTACGTGACGCATTCAACTTTAGCATTATCCCCACCTTTCAAGATAAACTTGTCAAGGAACTTCGATGAAGCTATCGATTGGACCCATCAAGTTTTCCGCTGGAATCGATTGGATTACCTTATCTCCATCCTCTAAGCTGGAATAAAATTCTTCGACGTCCTTATATGCAACAAAATATTGTGAAATACTGCCATCCTTGTGTTCAACGACGAAGACTGGTTTTTCTTCAACAGGTACTTCCGGAGAGAAATCCAGCATGAAATCCTCAGGCATCAGTGTTTTTTCAGGATTATAATCAAGTATCTGTGCATTCGGGGGGCCGAAAGTTGGAGTGGGCGTAGATTCGATATTCAGCGAGAGAACCGACCAGTTGGTAACCGAAAGAACAATTAATAGAGCAAGTAATAATACCGCTGACAACAAAAAGAACCTTTTTTTCTCCATATTCATTCCTTTGTTGTATTGAAACACCTTATTAATCAATCTTTTATTACAAAAAACAGTATAACATAGGAATTGATAAAAATCTCTCTCTTCGCCAGCAAATCTACTAAGAAACTCTTTGGCCAGAGGGGATGGGTTCTAAATGCAAACCCAACTGGGCTGCTCTGCGTTGCAAATTGCGAATTGACCGAGCTTGATGCTGTTTATCAT
>JBAQMM010000217.1:0-15905 GCA_049302815.1 Anaerolineaceae bacterium
GTTCGGGACCGTGAGGTCGGCGGTCCAAATCCGCCCGCCCCGACTATTTTTTCTTTTCAACGAGGAGATTTAGGTAAAAAACAACCAACGTCCTCAGGGTTCGTAAAACCAAAAACCCAAAAAAACACCAGGAATAAAGAAAACCTGGTGTTTTTTTTGAGAGGGGGTCGGAATGATTGACAATACCAGTCAAAGCAATATGCCAGTGGTGTCTTTATCACCTTTCTCACCGATTTGTTGTTCAAAACCATGAACAATTATTAACATTTTAAGAAGCAGTTAGTGAATTCAATCTCATGGCTGTTAAGGAATGGCAATGTTTTACAACAGTGTGACAAATGATCATGTCCCTCTATCTATCGAGAAACCAAAGTCCTCGTTTTTGTCGGTGCCCGCGCTTTATTGATTTGCAGCTACGTGCGGTTCATGTTACGAGTAGTATGGACTGTTCCTCGCTCATTTTTTATGGGAATCCAAGACTCTTGTATAGAGGTTTTTTCCCTTTTCACTTACTCTATCTTGCCTAAGGCCCCACCTGGATGCCATTTGATGTATTGTTCTACAGTTATCTGCCTTTCTTCCTGCAAGATAATACTTAACGCTTGTAGAATAATAATCTGCGCCAATACGGACATGCGTGGCGCTCTATTAAGCGGTCCTCCCTCGTGGGAAACTCCAGCAAATAGATGCACCTTTCCTTGCTTAGCCAACCATGATTCAGAATTGCCAGTTACTGCAATCACATTGCATCCGTTGTTCTTGATAGCCTGCACGGCGGCTTTCATCTCAAAGGTCTCACCACTGTTGGAAATACAGATAACAATGTCACCAGGTAACAGTTGTCCGCAAGATCCATGCACAGCTTCAGTGGTGTGCAAGAAATAACATGGCGTACCCGTTGATGACAATAGGGAAGCAATGTAAGACGCTACGTGCTCACATTTGCCGACGCCTGTCGTGTGAACACGCCCTCCGTATGATTGGGCATCCCAAATCAATCCAGCCGCAACAAAAAGGTCATCTCTGGAAATGTCTCCAATATATTTGTCTGTCTCGACCAGAGTGTTCTGGAGAAAGAAATCCAATGCTTGTTGAGTATTCTGCGCCATTCTTCACTCCAATGGTATTCTTGAAATAATTACTTGGTAATGCTGGTAACAAATCCTCATGGTAATTTTTCGTTTCCTACAAAAAAATTACGCTAATTATTAATTTGACTTGCTTGAAGCTAAAATTCGCAGTACTTCCTCAACCCGTGGTAAGGAAGGCTCTGCTCCGAGAACCGTTGTGGCTAAGGCGCCAGCTGAATTACCCATTCGAACTGCTTCATGAGGGTTTAGACCTGTCAGATATGCAAAAGCGTAACCTGAACAAAAAGCATCGCCAGCAGCTGTAGGATCAATTACATTTACGTTAAACGCAGGGACAAAGAACTCCTCCTTCTGGCTAAGAAAAAAGGCGCCTTGTTGTCCTAAAGTTAATACAACTTGCTTGGGTCCGAGGGACAGTATTATTTGGGCTGCGAGCCTCGTTGTTTGAGTGTCTGTAATACTCATGCCAGATATTTGACTGGCTTCAACTTCATTCGGTGTGATTACATCAACTAGTCGATAAAAATCATCGGGTAATGCCTTATAAGGGGCGGGGTTTAACATTACGGGAACGTTGTTTTTCTTAGCAATTTCTGCAGCACGATAGGATGTCTCAATAGGGATTTCAAGTTGAAGCATCAGCAAGTCAGCAGATGCAATCGTTGGGGTTAATGCGTCGATATCTTGTGGAGTGATATGGTCATTTGCACGAGGAATGATAATGATGCTATTATTTTTTTCCGATTCATAAATGACAGGTGTAGCCACACCAGTTCCAATTTTTGAATTTCTAATAACGTGGTCAATGTTGACCCCCTCCTTTTTTAATGATTCAATGAACAAATCACCATAATAGTCAACACCCAGACAGCCGATCATCGAAACATCCGCACCCATTCTAGCGGCAGCTATTGCCTGGTTATAACCTTTTCCACCCGTAAACATCCCAAATTCTAAACCAATTAGAGTCTCACCTGGTCCCGGTCTCCTATCAACGCGAAAGACTAAGTCCATAAAAAAACTACCAACAACCAGGATTTTTTTTCGATTATTCATTACATGAACTCTCTTTCTATTTTCGCGTTTTCCATAAAACTTTATAATTTGTCATAGAAAAACGATTAATTGATAGGAGTAACTCCTTTCTTGAGGATAATGTTTCCGTATTTTGTCGTTTCTCCAGTCACTACGACAGCAAATGTCTTTTTTGCTTGTTCGTAAAATGCTTGCCGTTCTATAAAATTTATTGGGGGGGTATCAGGCCAAATCTTTTGAATTGTCTCTGTACACACCTCAAATAATCGAGGATCATAAGTATCCTCTTTGGTGGGTGCCATCATTGTGACCGGAAAATCTACACTTTCATCCAACTTAAAGAGAGGCAGTATGGCTGCCAACAGTGGAATAACTTTGATACCGTCTGCCCGCAATACTCGAGAATTGACGCTCTCACCGGGGAAATGCGCATCGGACAATACGATCTCGTCGCCATGACCCATGCGACATAATGTAGATAATAAGTCAGGGCTAATTAATGGAGATATTCCTATAAGCATTTTTTACTCCCTAAAGATGTTTTCTGGCGTTCGACGATTATTCCCAAAATATCATTGTTAGTGCAATGTAAATCCACATCTATTTTTTTAGCTTCTTCAATCCTCCGCAAGATTCACGAACAATCAACTTTGTCTCAAGAGTTATATTTTGTATCGGGTGATCAGGGTTTTGAATCCGATCAAGTAACAATCTTGCAGCGATTTTCCCCATTTCATAGGTTGGCTGCGAAACAACTGTAAGCGATGGTTCCAATGAGGTGGACCAGGGCATATCATCAAAGCCAACCAGAGCTATTTCTTCAGGGACATGTATTTTTTTTTCAATGATTGCTTGAAGCGCCCCCAATGTCATTAGATTATTAGCAACAAGTACGGCGGATGACCGATCGGGCTTGGATAACAATTCCAACATTGCTCGGTACCCGCCTTCCTGACGAAAATCTCCAGTTGCGATTTCAGCCTTCATATCCGAATGCTCATCTATGGCTTGTTGATATCCAAGTTGTCTTAATCTGGAAGTAGAAATATGTTTTGGTCCACCAATAAATGCAACTTTTCGATGTCCGAGGTTGATTAGATGCTCTGTCGCTTCTTTTGCTGCTTGGACATTATTAATTGAAATGGTATCCACTTTGAGATTTTCAGAACATCGATCAATCGCGAGGATTGGAATTCCAGCATTCAGCACTTGTTGGTACTGCTTGATATTGTTTGAAACCGAAGCGAGGATGATTCCAGCCACGCCTTCATCGATAAATGCTTGAAGGTGCATCTGTTCAATTTTCCGATCCTCATTTGAATTGCCCAAGAGTAAAACATATTCCGCCTGATAAAGGATGTTTTCGATTCCGGCGAGGACACTAGTAAAAAACGGATTTCGGATATCCGCGAAAAGAACTCCTATTCTTTTAACTTTTCCAGAGCGCAAGTGGTGCGCAGATCGATTAGGTCGGTAGCCTAATTCATCAATTGCCATTCGTACTCGAGCTTGTAATGTGCCACTCACCCCCTTGTTGTTATTAATGACCCGGGATACTGTCGCGGTGGACACACCTGCTTTTTTAGCAACTTCATTGACTGTGATATTCCGGTGTTGTTCAACTTTTCTCATAGCACTGTCACTTTTGATATAAACGAAAGTAATCCATTACAAATTATTATACCTGAAATGTCTTGTCAATGGAAGTAACTCATTAATTCTCCGATCCAGAGCCATTTGTGATGAATACTTTAGCAAAATCGTAGGCATAATTCCAGGAAATTAGGTTTTTAAACCTCTTTAAGTTCAAATAATTCGAAAAATTCTTTTTTTCCAAATATCACGATAGATTCCAGCGATTCTTGTTGACAAATGAAAAGTAAACGTTTACAATATGTTAATTCACCATCGGGAAAGAAAATATCTTGGCAAGATTAGTCTTTGAAAAATTGACACGCATGAATTGAGGAACATGGAAATGAAAAATCCGTTTCAGGGGTTGATTTGTCCAATTCTTACTCCGTTCGATTCAAACGGCGGGATTAATTTCCAGGTATTACAACAGCTGATTGATAGTCTAATTTTAAAAGGTGTGCCTTGTTTAATGACCGGAGGTACAACTGGTGAAGGAATGTTATTGACGACAGAGGAACGCATGCAACTCTCGGAAGCAGTTGTCATGCACATATCTGGACGGGCCAAGGTTATTGTACACACAGGCAGTATCACAACAAAAGAGACTTTGACGTTAACTCGGCACGCGCAGGAGATTGGCGCTGATGGCATTTCCGCTATCACACCTTATTTCTTTTCCTATAGCGATGAGGAAATTTATCGCTATTACGAGGCTATCGCGAAATCAGTTCCGGATATGCCTGTTTCACTCTATTGTTTCCCGGGAAATGCAAAACATGACATAAAGACTTCATTGCTTACCCGAATCATAATCGACATGCCAAATGTTAAAGCACTAAAGTCATCTAATCCCGATCTGATTCGTTTTGCAGAATATGTTAATTCCGTGCCTCAAGGTGTTTCCATTCTTTGTGGTGTGGACGCATTGACATTACCGGCACTTACATTAGGTAGCCGAGGTCAAGTTTCGGGAAATTCCAACGTTTTTCCTGAACCTTTCCTCCAGTTGTTTAATGCCTATCAATCAGGGAATAATGCAGAAGCATCAAAACATCAGACCGAAATTAATCATATTAGAGGAATTCTTAAGGACAGCATCGCATATTTTAAGGCAGCAGCAGACATACTTGGAATCCCTGTTGGAGACCCGAGGTTACCGATGCAACCATTAAACAGCGTTGAGAAAATGAAGTTGAAATCCGATCTACAGGGGTTGAACTTGCTCTAAAACGCGATCATTCAGAAAGGAGAACATATCTGGGAAGTTGGTAAATTTCTTGAAGGAAACACGAAACATCAAACAAATAAGAAGGAGAAAAATGAAAATTAGACAGATAATGGTTATTACGGTTCTTGTGATGTCGTTAGTACTTTCTGGATGTGCGTCTACGCCAGAGGTTACTGATGTGGTCGAATCTACTGAACCCGAAGCGGAAGTTGAGAAGACCGAAGATGTCCCTCAAGCAGCTGCAGAAAAGACTAAGATTGTTTTCTGGAATGGAGTTGGAGCTCCAGAGAATGTCGTCTTAACTGAGCTTGTGAATAAATACAATGAAACCAACCAGGATAATGTAATCGTTGAAGAGGTAGTCTTGGACTGGGCGACCCTGTATTCTAAGATTTTGTTAGACTACCAGTCAGGTAATCCCCCAGATATCGTGACCATGCAACAAAGCAGTCTCTATCAAAATGTGGAATTTGGCATTTTGAAAGATGTCACGATACTGTCAGGAGAATATGGGTTCAAGCAGGAAGATTTCATCGAATCTGCCTGGAACGGAACCTTAGTTGATGGAAAGCAATATGCTATTCCATTTGACCTCCACCCACTCGCCCTTTATTACAACACAAAACTCTTTGAAGCCGCAGGACTTGATCCAGCCAGCCCACCTACAACCATGGAAGAATTCATGGATGCAGCAAAGAAACTGACGGTTGATACAAATGGGGATGGTACGATTGACCAGTATGGATTTGGGTTAACTTATACTGGCGGTATTCCTTTCCGTGTCTGGATGTCATTGTATTGGCAGCATGAAGGCAATGATATTCTTAATGCAGATAATACTATGGCAGCATTTAACAACGAAGCTGGGTTGGAATCGCTGCAATTTCTTTATGATCTAATTTACACAGAGAAAGTTGTTCCTGAACAGGAGCAGAGTCCTGATGATGATTTTATGAAAGAAATTGTTGGGATGGTGGTTTCTGGTCCATGGTCTCAGTTTGATTTTAATAAGGTAGAAGGATTAGAGTACGCAACCGCTCAGATTCCGGTCTTCTATGATAAACAAGCTGCCTGGGCTGACTCGCATACATTGGCTCTGCTTGATACAAAGGACGAAAGTCGCGTTAAGGCTTCAATGAGCTTTGCAAAATTCTTGTCTGACAACAGCGTGATCTGGACTGAAAAAGCTGGCCATCTTCCAGTAAAGAAATCCGTATTGGAGACTGACGAGTTCAAGGCATTGACAAATGCACAAGCATTTGCTCAAACACTACCTTTTGCCCATTATTATCCAGCGATTAAAAACGAGTCTATTGTGTTCGGAAGATCGTCCGATTCTCCATTTGTCATTCTGATGGAATCCACCCTATTGAATGTGAAATCGCCGCAGGATTCACTTGACGAGGTGGAAATCATAGTAAACAATCTGCTTGCTGAGTAAGATGATATTTGGCGGAAGGAGGAGAAAAGTGTCTCATAGAAAGTTAAACGGCGGATCGGCTATATGGTTTTTGCTTCCATATTTCCTTCTGTATTTTTTGTTCTTCCTCCTTCCTGCCATTTCAATTTTTCCAATTAGCTTAACCGAATGGAGTATTGTTGGATCACCGAAATTTATTGGGTTTGAGAATTATGCAAAACTGTTTCAGGACAGATTGTTTTTCAAAGCCTTAGGAAACACTTCGTTTTATACAATTGTTGTTACACTCGTGTTGTCAGTGCTTGGTTTATTATTGGCAACCTTATTAAATCAGAAACTGAAAGGTAGGGTCATATCCAGGACGATCATAATTATGCCTTATGTCATCTCAAGTGCTGTGGCTGGCATATTATGGAAGTGGATGTTTGATCGGAATTTTGGGATCATTAATACGTACCTGCAACAAGTAAACATTTCCCCAGTCGGCTGGTTGTCTGATCCACAAGTCGCGATGTGGTCCATTATCCTGGTAAACGTGTGGTGGTCAGTTGGATTTAATACGATTACCTTTTTGGCAGCATTACAAGGAATTCCCGAGGAACTTACACAGGCAGCAAAAGTGGATGGAGCCACTCCCTTCCAGAGTTTTTGGTATGTCACACTGCCTCAACTAAGACCGATCATTCTTTATGTGACGGTGCTATGTGCGGCAAATTCATTTCAAATGTTCGATGAAGCATATGTTATAACACAGGGTGGACCACTTGGGTCGACAACGACTCTGGTGTATCAAATTTATAAGGAAGCCTTCATGAATTTCCGAATCGGGTATTCATCGACCTGGTCGGTTGTTACAACACTCATCATCCTCTTATTGACTTTACTTCAACTGAAAATTAACAAAGGAAGTATCGATTGAACGGCAAGAGATTTTCACGCTTTCTTCCATACTTGTTAATGGTACTTGTTGCCATTATTTACATTATCCCTATACTAGTGCTGATCTCAACTTCCCTAAAACCTGAAGGTCAGATTCTAACAAAGACTTGGGAATGGATACCGCGTACATTCACGCTCGAAAATTATAGGTATGTTCTCGAGAATTATCCCTATCTTAAATGGACTGCCAACAGTTTGATTGTTACTGGCGGTACTGTTTTAGTGACCTTGGCAGTAAGTCTACCAGCGGGCTATGCATTTGCTAAAATGCAATTCCGTGGGAAAAATTTTTTATTCACACTAGTGATGTTAACCATTATGATTCCATTTTTTGCGTACACTCCCCAACTCTATTTGTTAATCACTGAATTGGGACTAAAAAATACGTACCTAGGATTAATCCTTCCACTGGCTACTAGTGGTGTCAGTATATTCCTATTTCGCCAGTTCATCATTCAACTCCCACCGGAATTGGAAGAAGCAGCAATTCTTGATGGTTGCTCAAATTTTGGTGTTTTTACCCGGATCATTTTGCCTCTTACCAAACCCGCCATCACCACCTCCATTATTTTTACAGCCGTAAAAAGTTGGAATAACCTGTTGTGGCCGTTAATTGCCAGCTCCGATGAAGCAGCAAAGACCTTACCTGTGGGTTTGTCTTTAAATGTCTTTGGAGTAACGACCGGTTTTATGCATCAGCCCCCTTATGGCGTGGTCATGGCGGCCTCATTAATGTCAATTGTTTTGCCAATTCTCTTATTCATTGTATTGCAGCGGTATTTTGTTCAGGGAATTGCCACAACAGGAATAAAATAATTATTGTTATTTTTCTGGTTTCCACTTAAATCGAAATCAATTTACTTCAGTACCAGGATTTTATTAGGAACTAAAACGCTATTGGAGGAGAATACTTTATGCCATTGTTTGGAATGACCGATGAAAAAATTGAGGCGTATGAAAATCAATTGTCTCAAGAAACCCAAACCTTTGTGAATGAGTCCATTGATAAGATGGTAGCAGTGAAAAACAAAGGCGGGAAAATTGTGGTAATCCTGGGGAGTGGTCCTAATCTGCATGAGGGTGTAACCGCTCTAATTGCTGAGTTAATGGATAAAGGGGTTGTTGATGGGGTGTCGACCAGTTCTGCGGTTATTTCTCATGAAATTTCAGGAGTATTGGATAAGGTCAAACGTCTTGATGGTAGAAAATTAGGACTTGATGAGAATATTTTACCCAAGGGATGTATCTTTGAATTCACACAACTTTCTTCTGAGAACCTGGCAATGATTGAAGAGGACATGTGTCTTGATCATGACTTGATGAAATTAGGAGATCAGATAGAAGGAAAAGTCATAATCAAAGCGGCCGGGAATATGGCATATCCGGTTGGATTACGGACCGAACGTTTATCAAAAGAAATTCTTGGGCTCGCTAAAGCTTATAGCCTTCCATTTGAAACTGTGGCTGGTTGGGGAGCAGACCCACGTACGATGATTGGAGTTGGTGCAATAAAAAAATTACCAGTTCTTGTCAGTGTTCCTCAGTTGATTGGAGGAGGCGGGGTCGGGTTGTGTTTGGGTGATAGCACATCCATTACTGAGCGCTGTATGAGAATGGCGCAGATGTTGGGCGGCGCAGATATCCTAATTGAGTCTGCAGTTGCCTTAACCCAAGAAATTCATGATGGCCCATTTGAAACCTATACAGGCCACGGCATTTGGGGGTATTGGGATGGGTATCAAAGTTACAGCTTGAAAAATAAAACCCTAATGCGGATAGATTTAGACCCTAACTTAAAGCGTGCCTGGGATATGCAAAGACAAGATTCGACTGTTCAAAAAGCTATTGACCAAGGGCTGCCAAAAACAAAACTGACAGGCATTCCTTTTAGAATGGAGATGTCGGGGTTCGCCAGACTTGAGACCAGCATCCCGCTTGTAGGAGATATAGGCGTCATTTGGCCAATTATTGCCTGGAAAGTGGCTAAGAAGCTAGGAATCACACTCAATTTCGTGAGCCACCCACAACAGTCTCCAGAGGGTCAACAGATGAGAGAATGGATTGTCAACGAAATCCGTCCGTTTGATCGTAAGAAAATGATTGAGACGAGTCTTCACTACACATAGGAGAAAAGATGTCAATATTGGGAATCATCCCCTCACGTTATGGATCATCACGCCTTGAAGGAAAGCCATTAAAAGATATTTGTGGTAAGCCGATGATCCAGCATGTCTATGAGAGAGTAATGAAATCAAAATTACTGGATGAGGTCATTGTTGCTACCGACGATGAGCGCATAGTTGCTGCAGTCGAAGTGTTTGGTGGAAAAGCACAAATGACTTCGGTTGATCACAAGACAGGAACAGATCGAATCGCCGAAGTGGCGAAGAGTAAAGATGCAGATATTGTTGTAAATATCCAGGGAGATGAACCATTAATTGATCCCATAATAATTGATGAGGCCATATATCCACTGATCAATGATCCTGATTTAATGGCGTGTACCCTATGCCACCCTTTGGAGGCTGAAGAAGACATTAGGAACCCAAATGTGGTTAAAACGGTCTTTAACGTTAACGGAGATGCACTATTGTTCTCTCGTTCACCCATTCCTTATCCACGTAACAAAAGTCTTTATAAAGTTTATGAGCATATAGGAATTTATGTCTATCGAAAAGATTTCTTAATGCGCTATATCCAGATGCCCCAAACCCCACTCGAGATCACCGAATCTTTGGAACAATTGCGTATCCTAGAAAATGGTGTTCGATTAAAAGTCGTTGTGATATCGGTACCTTATAAAGGATTAAGTGTGGACACCCAAGAAGACTTGGATCGGGTCCGAAAAATTGTCAGTCAGGGAATATGCTCATAGTTAAGGAAACAATATTCAAGGCTAATAAACCTTATAAATCATGTCATTCGGCTACCTTATGTAGAATGCCAAATGGAGAATTAATTGCTGCCTGGTTTGCTGGTGATGAAGAAGGGTCAAAGAATTCGGTAATATTACTAAGTCGAAAGAGAGATAATTATTCGGAATGGTCCTCTCCCCAAGTTGTTGTGGATGTTTACGAGCATGCTTCTGGAAATCCGCGATTATTCATGGGGCCTGATCAAGCCTTATGGCTATTGGCTCCCATCAATTATGGTGAATGGTGTCAAGGCGGGACTCGATTGTTCCTCAAACGCTCCAATGATTTTGGTATAACTTGGTTTGATCTTGAGCTGTTTATCAATGAGCAGGGAGTTTTAGGGAAAAATAAACCCCTTGTCACAAAGGACGGGACCTACATAATTCCATGTGAATATGAGAGGTACTGGAAAGTTGTTTTTATCCGTTCGACTGATAACGGAAAGAGTTGGGCTTTAGTTGAATGTCCTGAAAATTCTGCGCGATTACATCAGCCGACACTTTACCAGAAAGAAGATGGCAAGATAATTGCCTTTATGAGAACGTGGGAAGGTGTTATTTATCAGACATATTCGATGAATGATGGAGCTACCTGGTCGTGTCCTGCTCCTACAAGGATTCCCAATAATAATAGTGGTATTGATTTGGTGAAATTATTGGATGGCCGTGTGGCGCTGGTCTGTAATCCATGCAGTCTCGGACCAAAGGGAGATTTGATTATCAAGCCTGAAGATCGACCAGCCTTTATTGATGCCACTGCCTTATGCCAGGCTGATACATATCAAATCAATAACATTTTGGATCCGACAAGGGTTTCAGACAGACCAATCTCTGGATATCCTATGTGGGGACCCCGCAGTCCGTTGAGTCTCTTAATATCCGAGGCTGAAGAAAACTCGTGGAGGTATATTGCTGATATTGAAAAGGGTTTCGGAGAATTCAGTTATCCGGCTGTGATCCAAAGTGAACCAAATCAGGTACTCATAGCGTATACCGCAAATCGTAGAGAGATCAGATACGTTCAATATGAGTTGTCCAATTATTTCAATGGCAAGTTATTTTTTTCGTAGAGAGGTAATTGTTTATGATTAAAGGTGCATTAGCTGATGAAATTAACTTGAGCGCGCTCCCCAAAAAACTGGGTGTCCTGCTGACATACTTAAAGCAGAGTGATCTTAACTCTGTTAGCGAAGGAGTCACACCATTAGAAAATGGAGTGTCGTTGATATCTTCCTCTTATTTCACAAAAATGCGACATGAAACCACGTTGGTTGAGGGGCATCGAAAATATATCGATATTCAAATTGTTGTAGTCGGAAGTGAAGCTATCGGGGTGTTGCCAATAAACGATGTCGACTATAAAAATGAGTACAACGATAAAAGCGACGTCTGGACTGCAATAGTTAAAACCAAGGACATTAATAAGTTTGTGGAGTTAGAATCAAGGGAGTTTTTAATACTATTTCCAGAAGATGCTCATGCGCCCCAATATGCAGTAGACAACAATCCAACTCCTGTTAATAAAATCGTGGTAAAAGTCCCAATAGTATAGTCTTTCACGACCTAATTGCCTGCCAGTACAGAAAAAGAATTCTCTGTTTTTTTAAAAACCTTGTTTTTTTAATGAGGTCGGTATGACTGGTGATACTGAGATAGTGAATATGCCAACGGCACTTTACGGTCAGCAGCTCTTAGTCTCCACTTGTAGCAGCCTTATTTTCCCCTCATATTCAAAATCCTTTGTGAGCGGCCACCTTTCATTTTCTCCATAAGAAAAATAGGAATCTGTAACAAATGGGTCTGCTCAGATTTAGTGAATAAAGACCTGCATTGAGAAAATAATGCATGGAAAAAGCGCAATTTCTAAATCATGCCGCAGGTGAATTTGATATACAATATGTGGATTACAAAGTTAGTTTGTGCGGGAGTGGAAAATGATGCTGGAACCAAAGGTTATTAACGCAGAAACAGCAGGAAGAAAATATGTCAAACTTTTAGGGGGACCACCCGAGAGTATCTTGATGCGGTCAGGCGCAGTAGAACTGCGACCTGGCGAAACGGTAGGAAAGCACAGCACTGAATGCAATGAGGAGTTCCTGGTAATGTTGGAGGGCGAAGGGGTGTTTATCTTGGGCGGTAACGCTCAGCTGGAAATTACGGAAGGGCAGGTTGTGTACTGCCCACCCAACACAGAACACGACGTTAAAAATGTAGGCGCGACCCCGCTAAAGTATATCTACATCGTGGCAAAGACTGGATGAAAGACTCTCGTAGAAGACCAGAGAGGATAGTTTGTCCTGTCAGTATGAGAAATTTCGGATATTCCATTATCTCGGAGTGACAGTGTTTGAAATAGATTCTTCCTGGCGCTTACCTATACGTGCGTCGCGTTCGCGGATTGGCTCCAACCTTCCAATTTGGCGGCATCCTCTTCCGTATTCAGGTTCGGATTGCCCAATCTTGACACCCTAAGCCCGTTTTCTTTTACACAACGGACCGCAGCGTAATCGATGCCGGCCACAGGCGGGCAGAAATAAGTTTCATCCTCAGTAAAACATTCCCCTGCTTATTTGTTACAATTCAGCCATTATCTGAATCAGCCAGGAGCAAAGCATGCCATCAGACACACAAGTCATTTATTCCATGGTGCGGGTCGGGAAGATCTACCCGCCCAACAAGCAGGTCCTGCGGGACATCTCGCTGGGTTTTTACTACGGTGCCAAGATCGGGGTGTTGGGCCTCAATGGTTCGGGTAAATCCACCTTGCTGAATATTATGTCTGGAAAGGACGCCGAGTACCTGGGAGAGATCGCCATTTCCAAAGGCTACACGGTGGGGATGTTGGACCAGGAACCACAGTTGGATGAGGGCAAGACCGTCCTTGAGGTTATCCGGGAGGGCGTTCAGCCCGTGGTTGATTTGCTGGCTGAGTATGACAAGATCAACGAGGCTTTTTCGGATCCGGATGCTGATTTTGACGTCCTGATTGAAAAGCAAGCCCGCCTGGCTGAGCAGTTGGAAAGGGTGGATGCCTGGAACCTGGACAGCAACCTGAAACTTGCCATGAGCGCCCTGAATTGTCCTCCTCCCAGCACACCCATTCATGTGCTTTCAGGTGGGGAACGCCGCCGGGTGGCATTGACCCGGCTGCTTCTGACTGAGCCGGATATCTTGCTTCTGGATGAGCCCACCAATCACCTGGACGCCGAGTCGGTTGCCTGGCTGGAAAAGCATTTGCAGCAGTACCAGGGTACGGTGATCGCCGTAACACATGACCGTTACTTTTTGGATAACGTAGCCGGCTGGATCCTGGAATTGGACCGTGGCTACGGAATTCCTTGGAAGGGCAATTATTCCTCCTGGTTGGAGCAAAAAGAAGAGCGATTGCGCGTAGACGAAAAGACGGAATCCAAGCGTCAAAGGACCTTGCAGCGCGAGTTGGAATGGATTCACATGTCACCTAAAGCCCGCCAGTCCAAAGGGCAGGCACGTGTGACCGCCTATGAAAAACTGTTATCCCAGGAATATGAAAAGCAGCGCAAAGACCTGGAAATTTACATTCCCTCAGGTCCGAGGCTGGGTAATGTGGTGATTGAATTGGACTCGGTAAGCAAGGGCTTTGATGAGAAAGATTTGATCGAAGATCTGAGCCTGAGCATCCCGCCCGGTTCAATTGTTGGCGTGATCGGTCCGAACGGTGCCGGCAAGTCCACGCTTGTAAAGATGATCGCCGGCATTGTCCCACCAGATAAAGGCAGCATCCGGCTGGGAGAAACGGTAAAGTTGGGATATGCCGATCAATCCAGAACGTTGGATGGGGAGCAGACAGTCTTTCAGGCGATCACTGGCGGGGCGGATAATTTGCAGCTCGGTGATGTTAGTGTAAATGGTCGGGCTTACTGCGCTTCCTTCAACTTTACCGGATCCGACCAGCAAAAACTGGTCAAGACTCTCTCCGGTGGGGAACGCAACCGGGTCTATTTGGCGAAAACACTAACAGTGGGAGCCAACGTGTTGCTTCTGGATGAGCCGACCAATGACCTGGATGTGAACACTCTGCGGGCATTGGAAGAAGCTCTGGAAAATTTTGCCGGCTGCGCTGTGGTTGTCAGCCACGACCGCTGGTTTCTTGATCGGATCTCCACCCATATCCTGGCGCTTGGACACGAAGGCAAACCCCGTCTGTTCCTGGGTAACTGGTCAGACTTCGAAGCTGACCAAATGGCACGTTATGGGAATGACCGGACAGGGCAGGGACGCTTTACCTACCACAGTTTGAAACGGGAAAACTAAATAATAAAAAAACCGACCCGGGTGACCAGGTCGGCTTTATAGATATAGGTTTTAAAAATTACTCAAGTACTTTGACGTCTTGAGCCTGGGGGCCTTTGGCGCCCTGAACTACACTAAATTCTACTGCCTGGTCTTCTTTTAAAGTCTTGAAGCCATCGCCTAAAATTGCGCTAAAATGAACAAATACATCCTTTTCTCCCGATTTGCGGGCGATAAAACCGTAACCTTTTTCACCATTAAACCACTTAACAGTTCCTACTTCTCGTTCTGCCATAACTCTCTAATCCTCCGTGATTAAAAAACATTGAATATTATGTTGCCGGACGTTCCTGATTAGATCGTTATGCACTATCTTAAAGAGAACTTCCATTAACTTAATTTGTTTATACTACAATAATCTGAAACAGTCAATATTAATCCAGCATTTCGTTAACAGTCTGTATCAACCACAAAGGTCAGGGCGTATTACTTTGATTGAATGCTTCCAGCCGCCGCAGGGCTTCATCATAGATCTGCTGCTCGCGTTCAGGTAGCATCTCAAACCTTTCCACCAGATGATAGTTAATCATCCACCAATCCCCGACCTCAGAATTGCCGCTTTGATACCAATAATCCGACTTCGTCGCGATGGCGCCACCGTTTTGGAGGTCAAAACAGGTATATTCTTCATCCCTAACCGGGCGTTCACCCGATTCCATCATCGGCAATACGCCAGAGTACAGGGTGGTCATTTTGAGCACAAAGACCGGCCGGCCTTCATAAGTTCCCACCCAGCCTTCAAAATCGGACTCGGAATGGGCACCACCATGATCGTATACGGGGTTTTGGATCGTATTGATAAATCTTAGTAATTCCAAATGGCCGAAAGGACCTGTCCCCGCGTCAATATCGTTCGTAAAATAACCGAGATTATCCAGGTTACGTTCAAGGTCAAGTACAACTAAGAAAACATCATCTGGCACCTCAAAATAATAAGCATCCATCGTCTCAGTCTTGCGTGTGAAGCCGATTTGTCCATCAGGAGCAATCACAGATGCAGGGAAAATGAATCCAGATGCATACATTTCAGGATAGTCAAAGAGTTGGAGTAAACCATCAAACTGACCGGACTCCGGCTCGCGGATTTCAACCCATGTGACTCGTTTACCGAGGTCACCCGCACCATAGAAGCGGTACCAGCCGGGCCGGTCCAGTTGGCTCCTAAAGCGGCCGTAGAGGTCCTGCAGAATACGGATTAGTTCCTGTGAATCAGTTACCGGATTGGTCTCCGTATAGAGGTTTTCCCAGTCCGGCTGGGGTGTGGCTGGGTTAGAATCCGCCGCCAGCCCCGGCGTGGCAGAAGGCGTGTTC
>JBAQMM010000218.1:0-6314 GCA_049302815.1 Anaerolineaceae bacterium
GCCTCCGCCTTTTCAGGCAAAAAGGGCCGCCGCGCGAACTCATCAAAACGAAAGCCCAGCGAGGACGACCCGCGGTGTTCCACCGGAAACGCGCTGACTTCGAAGTTCTCGGCGCTGAAAATCAAACCCGGCTTGATATCGAGCAGATTGACCGGCATGGGGGCTTTGGTCCCCCGCAGCACCACCCCGTTGATCAGGTCATCCACGCGCTCCATGGTGTGGCGGCTGCCATAAATATTGACTTCCTCGATAGCTTCCCAGCGCATAAAGGTCGAAATCAGCCCTGCCAGCCCCAGGATGTGGTCAAGATGACCGTGAGTCAGCAGGATGTGATTCAGGCGTTTGAAACCAACCCCGGATTTGAGAATCTGGCGCTGTGTGCCTTCGCCGCAGTCAATCAAAAAGCGGTACTCCTCATGCTTGACCATGAGTGAAGAAAGCCCGCGCTTAATGGATGGAGCTGAGGCGGATGTGCCTAAAAAAACCAGTTCAAACAATGGTAAAAGAGTTTCCCTTCAGGCAAGTTTACTTGCTTCCGCCAGAGATTTGCCGGAGCATGCCCAGAGCGCTCAATCCAACCTGCAGTCCCTGCGAGGCCGTGATGGGCGTGTTCTTTCCGGCAGCTTCAGATTGCTTGATCAATATTTCTGCCACGTGGTATCCCAATAAAGCGCCCAATATGGCACCTACCACCAATGTTGTAGTTTTTACAGAGGATTTCATGATGTTTTTCCTTGTCTAGATTTGGGATTGATGCTGATCCGAAACTGGTTTAGTTGGGCTGTCCATTGGCGAAGGGAGATGACCGGTCTGGCAGCGGCATCAGAGCCGGTTTTCACCATCTCCTTTGCCCTGGAGAGCAGGTTCACCAACGATTCGCTGGCCTGGGGTACCCATCCCCGCAATTTGGATACGCCCAGGCTCAACCCCGCTACCAGCAGCAGTACCACCAGAAGGACGAAAAGTAAGGGCAACACGATGACCACCGTCGAGACCTGCCCCCAGGAAGCCGTGGAACTGGCTGCGCTTGCTGTGTCACGTATCACAAACACAAAAGCCGCCACCAATAAGGCGCCCGCCAAAAGAATGGGAAACAGAATTTGCCAAAAGCGCTGTTTTTCATGATCCCTGCGAGGATCAGGCTGGTCATGGAGATTTGAACCAGAATTTCGCTGTACCATGAGGTTATTTTAGCATGAGAATTCAAGTCAGATACAGCAAATATCCCCGATTCGAGTAAATGCTTTCTATTCACACGCACATTCCTTAAAATTTATTGTATAATTCCTTTAACAAAACATTATAGGCTCATGAATTCTGTCAGAGGTAATTCGCTGAGGTCATGGCTTTAAAGATCTTAATCGATCTTGTTTGGATAGTGTAACGCCAGAATTATCTGGCTTGCTAATTTGGTACTGAAATAATGCGCAATGGTTTGCTTATTGATTCGCTGCACATGCGTTGTTTCTGCATAATGCAAGATGATTTGCCAGATACACTTCATTTGGCACATGGACCGTACCCGGGTCCCGTTGACGGGATATGCTGACGCAATAGTTTTTTCGGACCAATATGAACCGATCAAATTGACTGGTCCACTCTGATTTACAGGGTGGATATGTGTGGATGTCTCAATCGGTTACTGTTCAAAAAAAGCCGTGGTCTCTTTCAGATCATGGCTTTTTTGGTTGGAATGGAAAAACAAATAACCGCAATCGAGGCTCAAAAGCGCAACCGCAACCGTGTCAACATCAGTCTGGACGGTGAGTTTGCCTTTTCGCTGGACCGCCTGACCGCCGTCTGGCTTAAGCCCGGCCGCAAACTAAGCGAGAGCGATATTGAACAGCTCCTGGCGCAGGATGAACTGGAAAACGCCTTCGCCCGGGCTTTGCATTTTTTAGGCTACCGTGCCCGCTCAACCTGGGAACTGCAAGACTTCCTGGAGGGAAAAGGGGTCAGCGTCACCGTGATCATTTCGGTCATGGACCGCTTGAAGCAGGAAGGTTACCTGGACGACACCCGCTTTAGCCAGGATTGGGTGGAGAACCGGTCCACCTTTCGCCCGCGCAGCCAGAGCCTGCTTAAAACGGAGTTGCGTCATAAAGGGATTGCTGAACCAACCATTCAAACCGCGCTCGATAAAGCCAATTTGGATGACATTGACCTGGCCTTTCTGGCGGGTCGCAAGATCGCCGGCCGGTACACTAACCTGACCTGGGAAGAATTTCGCACCAAACTCAGAAACCACCTGCTTCGCCGGGGTTTCACTTATCAGGTGGTCAATCAGGTCACCCGCCAAGTTTGGTCAGAACTGCAGAACTCCGGGCATATGGATGCAACACTATGAAAATGGAGCATTTGACACAATGAAACAATTTAACTTGTTTATCCAAGGATCACCAATGCAGAGTCCACTGGGGATAGTCCTCCTGGTAGCTGCACTATTGGTCGGGGTCCTGATCGGTTATCTGGTCTTCAATTCCATCCGCAAGCGCAAAGAGGAAAAACTCCAGCTGACCGCCAAGGATATCATTTTCCAGGCTGAAGAAAAAGCCCGCCTGACTGAGCTGGAAGCCAAGGACGCCGCCCTCAAAATTACCCGCGAGGCAGAATCCGACCTGCAGCACAAACGTAACGAATTAAGCAAGGAAGATGACCGGCTGGTAAAACGCCGTGAGGAACTGGATCATCGCTTTGACCAGATGCAACTGCGCGAAGCCTCCCTCAATAAACGCCAGAGCAGCGTTGACCGCCGCGCCAATGAGATTGAGACCCTGTACGGGCAGCGCTTAACGGAACTGCAGCGCGTCTCCGAGATGACCATCGATGAAGCCCGCGCCATCCTGATGGAGGAAGTGGAAAAAAGCTCGCGCGCGGATATGGCCCGCATCATCCGCCAGTTCGAAACCGAAGCCCGTGAAACCGGTCAGGAAAAAGCTCGTGAACTGATCGCGGATGCCATTCAACGGGTCGCCTCAGACAAGGTCGCTGAAGTGACCACCTCCCTGGTGACCCTGCCCAACGAGGAAATGAAGGGGCGCATCGTCGGACGCAATGGGCGCAACATTCGCTCATTTGAACAAGCCGCCGGTGTGGATGTGATCGTGGACGACACCCCGGAAGCGGTGACCGTCTCTTGCTTCGACTCCGTCCGGCGCGAGATTGCCCGACGCACACTTTCACGTCTGGTGGTGGATGGTCGCATCCATCCTGCCTATATCGAAAAGATACTGGAAGAAGAACGCCAGCAGATGGACGAAGATATCACCAAAGCCGGCAACGAAGCCGCCTACGAAGCCAACGTGCACGGTCTACACCCCGAAATCATCAAAAAGTTGGGGCGCCTCAAGTACCGCACCTCCTACGGGCAGAACCAGCTGGCACATTCCGTCGAGACCTCCAAGATTGCCAGCGTCCTGGCATCAGAACTGGGTGCCAACGTCGAAGTCGCCAAAGCCGGCGCCCTTTTGCATGACCTGGGCAAAGCCATGGATCACAACACCGAAGGCACGCATGCCCTCATTGGCGCGGAATTCGCCAAGCGCCACGGCGTTAACGCCGCTGTGGTGAACGTTATTGCCTCCCACCACCACGAGGTGGAACAAGCCTCTGTTGAAGCGGTGATCGTTGAAGCCGCCGATGCCATCTCAGGCGCCCGACCCGGCGCCCGCCGGGAGGACCTGGAGCAGTATATCAAGCGTCTTAAAGCGCTCGAAGCCATTGCCAACTCCTACAAGGGGGTGGAACAAAGCTTTGCCATCCAGGCTGGGCGTGAAGTGCGCATCATCGTCAGGCCGGAAGAAATTGACGACCTGGAAGCTCATGAAATCGCCAAGAACATCGCCAATGAAATTGAAGAAACCATGCAGTATCCCGGTCAAATCCGTGTGACGGTGATCCGGGAAACCCGCGCGATCACCTACGCCAAGTAGGGATTGTACCGTTTTTCGTGCAGAACACTGCTTTCCGGTCCATGACCGGGAAGCAGTGTTGTATTATCCGGCAAAGTCAACACCTGGCTGCGAATGCTGGTGATGAGGGTGTGGAAGTCCCCGTCGGGCAGGTCTGTCCGTCCGATGCTTTCCCGAAAAACAGCATCCCCGGTGAAGGCAGTCTTTAGGCTTGGGCAATAGAAAATAACCGAACCGGGGTTGTGGCCCGGTACTTCGCTCACTTCCACAGCGGTCTCACCGCCATACGGGTTCAACGCCAGTTGCTGCCCTTGGTAAAAGGGGATGTCCACCTGTGGAACCGGGTCAATCGGCCTGCCAAACTTGACCACATTTTTTTGACCACCCGCCCAGGCAAAGCTATCCGGATGCATGCCGATGAGCGGCTGGGGTTTATAAGTCTTCAGGATGCTTGCAACGCCGGTGGTATGGTCATAATGCCCGTGGGTCAGCCAGATCTGCCGCAGCATCCAGCCTCTGCGTTCAATCTCTGCCAGCTGCTTTTCCGGCTCGAACGAGGGATCAATGATGACCACATCCTGGCTTTCCTCATTTGCCAGCAGGTAAACATTATTCTGCAAAGGACCTAAAACCATCCGCACGATAGACAGCCCCATGGGCAACTCCTATTCCAATATCTGGGTAATAAAATCCCCAAGCCAGCAGGGATGCCGCGACAAGGTAAAGGTCTCATCGTTGTTTCAACGCATTAAGCCTTAAAGGTTTCCAAAGGCAGCACCTGTCGCGGCAGGTCGGTCAGGCTGCGAACACCCTCCTGGGTCACTACCACATCATCTTCGATGCGCACGCCGCCCCGCCCAGGGAGGTAAATGCCCGGTTCAACTGTGAATGTCATACCGGGTTCCAAAATCAGGTTGTTTTCGCCAAAGATGTACGGTGCTTCGTGGGCTTCCATGCCCAGTCCGTGCCCGGTACGGTGCGTGAAACAGGCACCATAGCCCGCGGTTTCGATCACTGCCCTCACCGCCTGGTCAACTTTGCCGGTAGGCATCCCCGCCCTGGCAGTGCCATGCCCCCTGGCGTTGGCCGCCAGCACAATATCGCCTATGCGCAGAAATTCCGGGTCTATCTGTCCGGCCGTGAAGGTACGCGTGATGTCCGAAAAGTAGCCATCCCGGCTGGCACCCCAGTCGAAGAGCAGCAGGTCACCCTCCTGCAGAGCGCGTTCAGAGGGTACAGCATGCGGATTGGCAGTGTTGGGTCCCGTGCTGACGATCGGCTGGAAGGGCAGTTCACCATCCGAGTCCGCCCGGTAGAGCTGAACCATCAGTTCTGCAGCGATCTGTTTTTCGGTCATACCCACCCGGATGGCTTTGAGAGTCTCCACCAGGGCGTGCTGCGCGATCAAAGCCGCCTCACGCATCTTTTGGATTTCGCCTTCATCTTTTACCATGCGCAAAGCTTCCAGCACGGGGCTCCCATCAACGAATTGGAGGTCTTTGCCTGCAGCTTCCAAAAAGCGCAGCTCCAGCACACGCAGGCGGGTTGTTTCCACGCCTACCTTGCCCTTATGCAGGCCCAGTGCAGCCAAAGCGCGGGTAAAGGCTGCCTGCCAGGTTGCCGGGTCATCCCCAAACGAGAAAACCTCCGGCTGAAAGGGCAGCCCGGTTAACTTTTGCTGTTCCAAAATGGGCAGCACCAACGCTGCCTTGCCTTCAACTGTGAAAATTGCCACGGTCGGGCGCTCCATCAGGTGAAACTGCAAACCCGTCAGGTAAATCAGGGAAGGCCCTGGGTTCAGGACGATGGCATCCAGGTGATGCTGGTTCAGCAGGTTGGTCAGTTTTGAGACTCTGGTTTGCATGGATATTTTCTCGTCAAATT
Source organism: Anaerolineaceae bacterium (assembly GCA_049302815.1). GTDB lineage: Bacteria > Chloroflexota > Anaerolineae > Anaerolineales > Anaerolineaceae > Mesolinea. The sequence continues at coordinate 5,796 of JBAQMM010000218.1, forward strand.
TTTGCTGATTATAATGCAGGCTTCCTTGTGGGGGTACAAAACCACCATGTTTGCAGCGATTCTCAATATGAATTTGTCAAAATCCATCCAAAGTAATTTCCGTAAATCAAGTAAAGACTGACAAAGCTTATTTCAGCTAAACGGACTAAACAGTTTGAAACACGCTTCGTCTGAACGAAGGAGATAGGAATATTGAGGTAATGTTGCCAGATTTCCCAGAAGCTTTTCCCTATTGAGAATTGCTGCTGTGTTTGTCAGAAGTCTGGGCAGAGTGTAATCTTCCCATCCGTGTGTGCTGGAGACTGTCATTCTAATTTATCTGTCATCCTGAATGCAAAGCGAAGAATCTTGCTTTGTTCAGTCATAGGGTGTGCCCTTCATTTGAGCACACCAAACCATTCTTTGTTCCCGCCAGTCTCTTAACCGAGCGCAGGAACTGACCGAAGGTCTCCTGTTCTTGTTTTCACAAGGATCAAGTTCATCGTCTCGATTCTATTTAGGCTTGCCAGATATGTATCG
>JBAQMM010000219.1:0-2875 GCA_049302815.1 Anaerolineaceae bacterium
GGCCAGTACCTTTCTGATTCCAGGGTTTCTTGCCGCCGCCGGCAACTTCGCCGCGGCGCTTGGTATTGTGCGTTCCCAGACGGGCATTCGCCATCTGGCGCTGGTATGCCTGGTGCATCAAATCCACATTCACTTTTGCCGCAAAAATCTCATCCGGCAATTCCACGGTGCTGGATTTTTCACCCTTTAAGTTAAACACATCTACTTTCATGATAGCTTCTCCATTCACCACAAGCCGGCTACTGCTTGCGAGCCTCTTTGATTACTACAGTCCCGCCCTTGGGTCCTGGAACTGAGCCATGAACAGCGATCAAATTGCGCTCAGGATCCACCATTGCAACCCGAACATTTGAAGAAGTGACCTGTTCATTGCCCATACGGCCTGGACGACGTTTTCCTTTAAAAACCCGTCCCGGCGTGGTACCGGAGCCGGAAGAACCTGGCGCGCGTAGGCGGTCTGATTGACCATGCGTGCGGGGACCGCCAGCGAAGTGATAGCGTTTAACAACACCAGCAAAACCTTTACCTTTGCTGATGCCGATTACATCTACATGCTCACCTTCAGTGAATACTGAAGCGTTAAGCACATCGCCAGCTTTAATTTCTTCTATATTCTTGGTGCGAAATTCCCTTAAGGTTCGCACAGGGGGAAGGTCATTGGTTTTGAGGTGACCCAATTGCGCTTTGGTTATGCGCTTGGGCTTCACCTCGCCAAAGGCTAACTGCACGGCGTTATAGCCATCCGTATCAGTCGTCTTGACCTGGGAAACAAAACATGGCCCAGCTTCGAGTAACGTTACCGGGACGGCAGCGCCGTCACCATCGAAGATCTGGGTCATACCGATCTTTCTTCCAATCAGCCCTTTGAACATGCTATTCTCCTGTTTTATTTTTACTTGGCGAGACTGTCAGCATGGGCTAGCTGCATCATCTCCGCGCAATTCAGTCAATGTGGCTCACGCGGCACGAGGTTTTTTGAGGCCTGCGCGGCACCGCATTCTTAAATTGTCCTTACAAAATTGCTTTTTGGGCAACCTTACTAATATATCATAAGCCCTTGCGTTTTGCAAGGGCCTTTTATAGTAATTCTCAATACTTTTTGTAACTTTTGTTCAGGGCAATCTACAATAAGTTTTTCTTCTTTTAATTGAGAAGTCAGACATTTAGTGCAACGGATGAGGAGATAAAATCATTCGTATGCAAAAGGAAAACTCACCGATTTACTGGAAAACAATCATTCTACCAGCAGGTTTTCCTTTGCCTTGACAATCAAGGGCTCAGTTTCAGTTCCTTCAAGGCGTTTGTTGACATTCCCAGTGAGTCGTTCGAGTAAGTCCCAGTCTTGGCTTAAATTGTCTTCGCCAAGAATATCATTGATCATTGACTCATAATCTGTGCCAAATGGGAGATAGTATCCGTCAATTTGGTTATCAGCGTTCACATGGAGCATCATGAATCCTTGACCATCAGGTGTACCGTTGTTATAGTTTACGTCATTCGGATCAGGCCTGCACCGGGTGAGGATCCATAGGATTTCTTTAGTGGAATAGGCAGGCTTCCATTCGCACAGAACTTTTCCCTTTGAATGATTCTGGTAGATTTCAATACCGCCAATTAACGCTTCCGTCTCCCGCCAGTTCTTAACATCAGAAAGGTGGTCCACATCCAGGTTCGTAAATTCCTTAGGAATTTCTACCCAATTGACCGTTTCAGCCAGGGCAGTTGCCTTTGGGTCGTCCACAGGTGTGGGTTTTGAAGTCGTGCAGGCTGACATGATAGTTATACAAACAACACTCAGTAGTAAAGTCAGACTACACACTTTTTTAGTTGAATGTTCGGTTCTATACACAAGAGTCTCCTTCTTTCAGGATGGTTAGACCTAACCTCAACGCAAATCCATCAGTACCTATTATACCCAGAGATGTTTAGCGCCATAGAATAATGATGGTGAAAAGTAGGACAATGCATAGATACCCGCAGTTTTTTTCGCAAACGGCCAAGATGTGTGTGCAAATAGCAGTTTGACCCGCGATACTCAGGTCCCCAAACCTTGGTTATTAATTCATCATGGGTAACGATGGCATCCAGCCGATAAGCCAGTTCGGCAAGAACAGTATACTCAGTGCGGGTAAGGTGCAGATCACTTTCACCTATAAAAACCCGTCGGGCATCAAGGTCAATAAGAAGTTCACCGATTTGAATTTTTGTATCACTGGTTTTCGCTGAGACATAGGATCGTCGTAGGAACGCACGCACCCGCGCTAATAATTCTTCTGATCCAAATGGTTTGGTTACATAGTCATCCGCTCCGGCATCCAAAGCAGCAACCTTGAGGTCCTCATCCAGTTGGGCGCTCAAAATAATGATGGGCACATCCGAGCGAGCCCGAATCCAAGCACACACATCGACACCTGAAAGTCCAGGCAGAACCAAGTCAAGCAGAATCAGATCTACCGGTATTTCCTGAAACAGCTTGATGGCTTGATGGCTGTTTTCAGCTTCACTGACGGTATATCCCCGTTTTACCAAGTTGACACGCACCAGTTTCCGAATATTTGGGTCGTCTTCTACAATTAATATATTGCCCATATTTTATCTCTCCTCAGCCAATGGGTTAATAGGGAAGAGGCCAGGTACGAGCGGAATTGTAAAAGAAATGGTCGCTCCAGGCGTCGTTTTTCTCATAATCCAGATGCGACCCCCGTGGGCTTCTACCAATCCCTTGCAGATTGCTAATCCAAGTCCTGCACCTTGAACCGAGCCGTTTTCCCCGTTTCCCCCACGCTGACCACATCAGCCTGTTGACATCCCTGCTTCTCTTGATTATCCTTTAATGGCGTTCGGGCGGGACCGGGGCGGCGGAGCCCTGCGAACC
>JBAQMM010000220.1:0-1962 GCA_049302815.1 Anaerolineaceae bacterium
GGTCTGCTCACCCGCGATTCCCGCATCAAGGAACGCAAGAAGCCAGGTCTCAAGCGCGCCCGCAAGGCTCCAACCTACACCAAACGTTAGTTTTATCCTGCTGGTGGTATTTGGGATAGCCCGCTGCTGCCAGGAGTGGATGCGTTACAATATAAAGGCTGTCCAATGGAAACGTTGGACAGCCTTTCCCTGTTTGAATGGGGAAGCTGGCAGGTGAGCCAATGGTTCAAAAGCGGTCTCACCGGTAAAAAACCTGAACACTGGAAGAATGGTATGACACAAACTGGAATTGTCATTGTGGGTTTGGGCGCGGCTGGGGCGGAATTACTCACCCGTGAAGCCTGGGAGTGGCTGTCTGGCGCAAAGGAGGTCTACCTGCGCACCTGTCTCCATCCAAGCGCGGTCGGGCTGCCCGAACATCTGCAAATTCACTCTTTTGACGAGGTTTATGAACAGCACGACAACCTGGAAGAAGTCTTCGCGGAGATTGTGGAAACCATCCTGAGGCTTGGATGCCGGGAAGAGGGGGTTACTTACGCAGTGCCGGGAAGCCCCTGGGTGGCTGAAGAAACCAGCACGCAGATCCTTTCACGTGCCAGGGAAGCGGGCATTCCAGTGCGGGTGATCGATGGGCTCAGTTTTGTGGAGCCTGTATGTGCCGCTCTGGGAGTAGACCCTGCCTCACAACTGGCACTGGTGGACGCGATGCAGCTCGCCAGCCAGCACGTGCCCTCGTTTCCGCCTTCCTGCGGGGTGTTGGTCAGCCAGATCGGTACGCGCATGGATGCCACAGAGGTCAAACTGACCCTGATGACCAATTACCCGGATGATTACCCGGTCAGGCTGGTGCATGCCGCCGGCACCGCCCAGCAGATCGTCGAGGACCTGATTTTGCACACAATCGACCAATCACCCCATCTTGGTTTGCTTTCCACCCTTTACGTGCCACCACGAGAGCGCGGACGCTCTTTTGAGGATTTTCAGGAAATCATCGCGTGCTTGCGAGCACCGGATGGCTGCCCGTGGGATCGCGAGCAGACCCATCTTTCCCTCAGACCTTACCTGTTGCAGGAAACTTACGAGGTTCTGGAAACGCTGGACCGGGAAGACCTGCTGGAGCTGCAGGAAGAGTTGGGAGACCTGCTGCTTCAAATTGTGCTGCATACGCAGATTGCGACCGAAGAGGAAGACTTCAATATGACCGATGTGATTGCCGGTATCAGCAGCAAACTGATCCGGCGACACCCGCATGTTTTTGGAGAGGTCCAGGTAAACTCGGTGGATAATGTGCTGCTGAACTGGGAGAAGATCAAGGCACGGGAGCGGGAGCAAAACGGCAACGGTTCCAAGAATGGCATGCTGGACGGCATTCCGTTGGCATTGCCGGCGCTGACACAGGCAGACCAGATCCAACGGCGCGCCAAACGGGTTGGTTTTGATTGGCAGGAGATTGACCCGGTAATTGCCAAGGTTCACGAGGAATTGGGCGAACTTCAGGCTGCCCGGAACCAGGTGGAACGGCAATCTGAGGCGGGGGACCTGTTGTTCGCGGCGGTTAATTTAATCCGCTGGCTGGACATTGATCCGGAAACAGCCTTGCGCGAGTGCAATTTGCGTTTCCGCAAGCGTTTCAGCTATATAGAGGCAGCCGCCGCCCGGGAGGGCAAGTCCGTGGAAGAGCTGAGTTTTGCGCAGATGGATGCCCTGTGGGAACAAGCCAAGGACATCTTCGCCGCGGAGGATGAAGAAAGCAAGGCAGAGGAAGCCTGAAATGACGCCCGCGGATGAAGCAAAAGACTCCATTGGCGAAACAGCCGACCCTGAAGACGAAATGAAACAATCGGATAATCAGCCAGACTTTGGGCGGCAGGACGGAAAGAACCCGCACGAATCTGACAGGGCTGCTTTGGAAAAGGAGACCCGCCGGGAGCGGGAGGGCTCAACCTCGGGGGAGAGTGAGCC
>JBAQMM010000221.1:0-11884 GCA_049302815.1 Anaerolineaceae bacterium
GCTGCATGCTTGTCCCAATTGGCGGCGGCGCTGTGTGCAGCGCGAGAGTGTTGGAGAGTATATTGCGGCTTGAAAAATGCCCGGAAAGCGCGGAAACCGTGAGGGCTACCGTCAAACAAAATATCAGCCAGCCTGAAACCCGGCGCGGGGGCAGCCCGCCAAGCCAAAAGCTGAGCAGACCCACGAAAATTGTCACAGCCAGGCGGGCAGCAGCCATAAGCAGCAGCGCCGACCAGGCGCCGCTCATGCCAGTACGAAGGAGCCACCCACTGATTGCCAGCGGGAAAAAGATCAGGTAAGAAAGCAGCGCCGAGGTCAGCCGGGGTGTTTCGTTCTGGCGCAGGAACAACCAGGCGAAGAGACCGGCAGCAAGGATCAGGATCACCCATTCCAGCCAGGTGCTTTGCAATAAATGTGTGAAGGGAATGTCGCCAGTCGCATTTTTCGCCAGGGGTACCATTCCTGCCAGCCAACCCGCAGCGAAATACACCGCGGCTGTCACTATCAGACAAACCAGCGAACGGATAAAATGAGACCAGGAGGGGATCAAGGCGCTCAGCATTGTGCCTAGAATGGGGCCGTTGAAAGGCGCTGCGAGGGCGGCAACCAACAACAGCAGGGGAGAATCCAGCACAATGGCAAGGAACAGCACAAAGGCACTCAGCAGCAGGAAAAGGAAGTAATCCAGGCTTGTGGCTGAGCGGGGCTGCAGTTCATCATGCAGAAATTCATCCAGTTCCCCTTCGCTGGCGTTTTTTATCGCCAGCCTGATGCGGCGTTTTTGACTGGGAGGAAGGGTGTTGAATCTGTCTGGGGTGGTTTCGCTGGTAGGTAAGTTCATGAGCTAAATCCTGTTTGATAGGTGTTTGCTTGTGATGGTGGGCGTCCAGCTGCACACTTCTTTTGATTATACCTCAAGGCATTCCGCCTCTGGGAGATTCGATATGCCTCAAAATAGATGTTACTTTTGCGGTAATAAGAAACCGCAGCCATGGGGTGTGCATCGTTTTTGTGCACACCAACGAGAAGGATTGCTTGGTAACGGTGTGCTCAAATGAAGAGCACACCCTATAGAGTAACTTTCTATTTTGAGGCACTACGAGACTCGTTGAAGTTTTTTTGGAAGTGGCGATACAAAACCCTTTGATATTTCGCGGCTCCATGCGGCATGAGGTAAAATTGGTGCATGAACTTTAAACTTCACATACGTCACATTTTACTCAGTCTTTTGGTATTGACGCTGCTGGCAGCTTGCAGCAGCGGACCAACCGCCTCAGCCACCTTGCCGGAAGCGGTTCTGGAAACCACCGCGCCGGCGGAGACCGTTGAGAATACTGCCACCCCTACCGCCTCACCCGCTCCGGTGCTGAGCATCCCGGCGGAATTGGTGTTGTGGGCACCAGCCAGCGTTGACCCCAGCCTGACGCAAAATCTGGCGCAGCAGTTGGGTGCTTATGCTACCGCCAACGCCTTACGCGTGGAGCAAAGGGAACAACTTACCACCCAGGAACTGGGTGAAGAAGTGCGGGTGGTGGTGGCACTGACCTCCGCCCCCGAGATTAACGCTCTGGCAGCCGCTGTTCCTACGGTGCAGTTTTTAGCGGTGGGTGTGCCGGACGCCACTGTGGGTGGAAATGTGCATGCCCTCCTGGCATCCGCTGCCAACGTTGAAGACCGGGCATTTTTGGCAGGATACCTGCTGGCGCTGGTCACACCGGATTACCGGGTGGGCGTTCTCAGCCAGGCCGGCAGCGATGATGGCACCCGCACGATGAACTCCTTCGTGGTCGGAGCCAGGTTTTACTGCGGTTTATGTAATTCCCGCTTTGGTCCCGTTTTGTACTACCCCAAGACAGCCCAGATTACCGATCCCGGCAATCCTGCTGATTGGAAAGCCTCCGCGGACGTATTGCTGGCGGATTCGGTTACGTCCATCTTCATTCAGCCTGAGGTCAGCTCAGCGGAATTGGTAAGTTATCTTGAAACTGCCGGGGTAAAACTGGTGGGCATTCCCGGGCAAGCCGGATTGGGATCTGGCGGCGCCTGGCTGGCGGTGATGGGGTCTGATTTGGGCAGTGAGGTAGTCAATGTGGTTGCTCGCCTGATGGCTGGCGAAGCGGCGGGCTCGGTTTCCACCGGCTTTGGCCTCTCCCAGGTGAATCAGGAGATCATCACTGAGGGCCGCTTGGCGCTCTTTGAAAGCACAGCGCGAGACTTGCAGGATGGTTTGATCCGCACCTCTCCGGTCCAGTAGGTTTTCGGATTGCGTGGCGCATCCCGAGTAAACTGGGCGTCGGGCTGAATCTACCAACATGTGGACGCGGGGATGTTTTGAGTGAAGAAGACCGGGAAACCACTCGAAACGGACTGATTGAATATCGAGAATTCGTCAACTCGGTAGGATGATTTATCTTGACTAAAGTTCCCAAGTCTGATAGACTCACGCTTTGCTGAGAAGACTGGCGAAAATTCAGTCTTGCGATTTAATGCGGCTTTTGATATACTTGACCAGCTATGAGCCGATATTTAACAATTTAATATCAAGGGCGCCGGCGTAGCTCAATGGTAGAGCAACCGCCTTGTAAGCGGTAGGTTATGGGTTCGATTCCCATCGTCGGCTCAGATTAATCGTTAGCGATTGGGATTGATCAGAATCAACCTCAATCTCCAGCGGGTAAAGAGCCAGCGCCCGAGCGGATCATGGACGGTTACCCAAGTGGCCAACGGGGACTGACTGTAAATCAGTTGGCAGACGCCTTCGGAGGTTCGAATCCTTCACCGTCCATCAGCAGATCGTTGCAAAAAAGCGATCTGAGTTTACGGCCGCCCTCATAGCTCAGTTGGTAGAGCGCGTTCTTGGTAAGAACGAGGTCATGGGTTCGAATCCCATTGAGGGCTCTCAGCCGAAAAATGAAGAAATGTAATTATTAAGGAGATAAGCATGGCAAAAGTAAAATTTGACCGGTCCAAGCCCCACATGAATGTGGGTACCATGGGTCACATTGACCATGGAAAGACCACCCTGACCGCTGCGATCACCAAAGTTTCCGCACTGCGTGGTTTTGGCGATTTTCGTGCGTTTGATTCGATTGACAACGCACCAGAAGAGAAAGCACGTGGTATTACCATCAACATCGCCCATGTTGAGTATTCGACTCCCAAGCGCCACTACGCCCACGTGGATATGCCTGGTCACCGTGACTACATTAAAAACATGATCACTGGTGCTGCTCAGGTGGATGGCGCCATTCTGGTCGTGAGTGCCCCTGATGGTCCCATGCCCCAAACATATGAACATGTGCTGCTGGCCCACCAGGTGGAAGTTCCCTCCATTCTCGTCTTCCTGAACAAGGTTGACATGATGGACGATGAAGAGCTGCTTGAGCTGGTTGAGATGGAAGTTCGCGAATTGCTCACCAAGAACAAGTTCCCCGGCGATGATGTCCCGATCATCCGCGGTTCCGCCAAGTTGGCATTGGAAAGCACTTCAACTGATCCGAACGCGCCTGAGTACAAACCCATTATTGAGTTGTTGGACGCTATCGATAGCTACATTCCAGAGCCTATTCGTGAGTTGGACAAGCCCTTTATGATGCCAATTGAAGACGTTTTCTCGATCAAGGGTCGCGGTACTGTCGTGACCGGTCGTGTCGAACGTGGTCAGATCAAAGTCGGCGAACCAGTTGAAATCGTTGGTTTGATGGACAAGAGCATGAGCTCGGTTGTTACTGGCGTTGAAATGTTCCACAAGTTGCTCGACTCTGGTATGGCTGGTGACAATATTGGTCTGCTACTGCGCGGTATTGATCGCGATCAGGTCGAACGCGGTATGGTGGTTGCCAAACCCAACAGCATTACCCCCCACACCACCTTCGAGTGCAGTGCCTACATTCTCAAGCGCGAAGAGGGTGGTCGTCATAGTGCCTTCTTCACCGGCTATCGCCCTCAGTTCTACATCCGCACCATGGATGTCACCGGCGATGTGACCCTGCCCGACGGCGTCGAAATGGTTCTGCCTGGTGACAACGTCACCGGTATGAAAGTAAAACTGATCAGCAAAGTTGCCCTCGAGCAAGGCTCCCAATTCGCTATTCGCGAAGGCGGTCTGACTGTAGGCGCTGGCGTGATCACCAAGATCATCGAGTAAAGAATTTTTGGATGGAGGAAACATGGCTGCCTCTACCAGGCAGCCATGTCAAATAAAAGATGGCATCAAAAAAGAAAGATATCAGACCAGTCATTCATTTGGCTTGCACCGAGTGTAAGGAACGCAATTACACCACTGTCAAGAATCGCCGGAATGACCCGGGTCGTTTGGAAATGAAGAAGTATTGCCCGCGCTGCCGACAGCATCGCTTGCATCGCGAGGTGAAATAACCCCGGTCAATGGCTTCCATTGACAGAGGCTTGCTTAGGTCAGTAGCTCAATTGGCAGAGCACCGCTCTCCAAAAGCGGGGGTTGTGGGTTCAATTCCTACCTGACCTGTTGAGAAAATCTCAACGCCGTAAGATTTACGGCGTTGAGTTGTCAACCAGGAGAATCAAGATGGCACAGAATGAGAAGAAACCAAACATTTTTCAGCGGATCAAACGCTTCTGGCGTGAGACCATCGGTGAACTGCGAAAAGTCACCTGGCCTACCCCCGAAGAAGCCTGGGCTCTGACCAAGGTTGTACTGATCGTCACCGTGATCATGGCTGCCATCCTGGGTTTGATGGACTTCGCATTCAGTCAGTTAATTGGTCTGCTGGTTGCGGCATAGGTAGTTGAAGAGAGGGCCTCAAAATGGCCGGTATGGATAACGAAGAAATCATGGATAACGAAAACGATTCCGCCACCGAGGAGTTTGAACCTCGCATTGCCGCGAATAACGTTGAGTCATCCCCGGACGGCACTCCGGTGCCCGACAAGACGCCTGCGGGCACTCAGGACGATGCCCGTCAGTGGTTCGTCATCCATTGCTATTCCGGGTACGAGAATAAAGTCCGCAAAAACCTGGAACAACGCATCGAGACCATGAACATGAAAGACAAGATCTTCGATGTGGTCATCCCGACCCAGGAAGAAATTGAAGTTCGCGATGGCAAGCGCCGCACTGTTGAGCGCCATGTTTTCCCAGGCTATGTGCTGGTCAACATGATCCTTGAAGAAGAATCCTGGTTTGTAGTGCGAAACACCCCCGGCGTAACCGGTTTCGTGGGTATGGGCGATGACCCAACGCCGCTCAGACCGGAAGAAGTGGCGCAGATCCTCCGCCGCATGGAAGATGAAGCGCCTACCTTTAAAGTTACCTATCATCCCGGCGATCGCGTTCGCATTGTGGATGGTCCGTTCAATGATTTCCGTGGCACTGTCTCGGAAATCAACATGGAGCGTTCGAAGATTCGCGTGATGGTGAATTTCTTTGGGCGTGAAACTCCTGTGGAATTAGACTTCCTGCAGGTGGAGAAAGCATAAACCGGAGCAATCCGGAAATTCGTGGGAGGGATAAGCGTTTATCCCGTCAGCACCACCAAGGAGATTAGTTGTGGCAAAAAAAGTAAAAGCAGTTATCAGACTCCAAATTACGGCCGGTAAGGCCAATCCAGCACCCCCGATCGGTCCCGCGTTGGCTCCGCACGGCGTCAACATCATGGCATTCTGCAAGGAATACAATGCTCGTACCGCCAATCGCACCGGTGAGATTATCCCGGCCGAAATTACCATCTTCATGGACGGCTCGTTCAAGTTTGAATTGAAGTCATCCCCCGCTCCTGTCCTGCTCAAAAAGGCAGCCGGAATTGCCAAGGGTTCTGCCACTCCGCAAAGCGAAAAGGTTGGCAAGGTTACCCGTGCACAGTTAAGAGAAATCGCGGAAGCCAAGTTCAAGGATATGAACGCTGTTGATATCGAAGGCGCAATTAAGCAGCTTGAAGGTACTGCCCGTAATATGGGTATCACCGTCGTCGAAAAATAAATAGAGTAAGTGTGGGAGGGTAATAACTACCCGCTCGGACCACCAAGGAGTAATCATGCCCAAACACGGCAAAAATTTCGTAAACGCAAGTAACAAAATAGAGGTTGATAAGGTCTACAACCCACGGGAAGCCCTGCAGCTGGTCAAAGAAACCAGTTACGCCAAATTCGATGAGACCGTGGAAATTCACCTGCGCACTGGGCTAGACCCACGACAGGCTGATCAGCAGATCCGCGACGTGGTCGTTTTGCCCAACGGTCTGGGCAAAACCGTGCGCGTTTTGGTGTTTGCTCAGGGTGAAGCTGCCACGGCCGCCCGCGCTGCCGGTGCTGATTTCGTCGCCGAAACTGATGAGGAAATCAACAAAGTTGCCCAGGGTTTTACCGACTTTGATGTGGCTGTCGGCACCATGGATATGATGGGCAAGGTTGGACGCCTGGGTCGTGTTCTTGGTCCCCGCAATCTGATGCCAAACCCCAAGGCCGGCACCGTGGTACAACCTGCGGATATCACCTCAGCCATCCATGCTGCCAAAGCCGGCCGGGTTGAGTTCCGTCTGGATAAGACCGCCAATATTCACGTTCCGCTTGGAAAGGTGTCTTTCACCGTGGATGCCCTCGAAGAAAATATGGCCGCGTTGATGACTGCCATCCGCAAAGCTCGTCCCGCCGGTGCCAAAGGTATTTTTGTTCGTAAAGTAACCATTGCCTCCACGATGGGACCTGGTGTCAAGGTTGATACCAACACCGCTCTTGCCATGGAGACGAGCCAGATTTAGTGGTAAGAACCCGGTCAGGAAATCCCCCAAAGCTGTGGTATACTAACCGGGGTAAACAATTGAATAGTACGCTTCACTTGAGAAAGCTGGTGCCGTTACGGCTTAATATCCTGCCGAGGTGGAGATTTGGTAGTTAGCATTCTACGAATGGTAATGATTTAAGTCTCTTTCCGCAGGAAAACGGAAAGAGATTTTATTTTCACCGAAAGGAGGTGAAACAACATTGGCGTTTTCTAAACAACAAAAAGAAACCATTGTCAGCGAATACCGTGAATGGTTAGGCAAGAGCAAGGCTGTTTTTGTGTTGTCTTATTCCAAGATGCGTATGCCTGAAGTTAATCAAGCCCGTGCCAGATTGCGCGAAGCTGATGGTCAGTTGCATGTGGTAAAAAACCGGCTTTTCAAAATTGTCCTGGATGAAAAGGGCTATAAATATGATGAAAAGTTTTGGGAAGGCAACAACGTCGTGGTATTCGCGTTCGAGGATGCCCCATCCGTCGCCAAAGCTTTGACCGAAGTGGTAAAAGGCAATGAAGCCTTTGCTGTCCGTGGTGGCTACTTGGACAAAGAAGCTATGTCCGTTAAGCAGGTGACGTCTTTGGCGAACCTGCCAACCCTGCCTGTTATGCGATCCATGCTTTTGGGCACCCTGCTGGCTCCTGCCAGTCAACTGGTTCGTACATTAGCCGAGCCCGCTCGCGGTTTGGCGGCTGTCATCCGGGCCAACTCGGAAAAGCAGCCCGCTGCTGCATAAAACAAATGAGTCCACATCACTAAGTGTGGGAAAAACGATAGAAAAAATATAGGAGTTTATTAAAATGGCTGATTTAGCAAAAATCGTAGAGGAACTGAGCCAACTTTCCGTTTTGGAAGCGGCTGACCTCGTCAAACTGTTGGAAGAAAAATGGGGCGTTTCCGCCGCCGCACCAGTCGCTGCTGCCGCTGCTGGGCCTGCAGCTGCTGCCGCTGAAGAAGAAGTTGAAGAGAAGACCGAATTCAACGTGATCATCAAGGGCGCTGGTCCCAAGAAGATCGAAGTTATCAAGGTCATCCGCCAGCTCACCAGCCTGGGTCTGGTAGAAGCCAAGACTATGGCCGAAACCGCGGATTCCAAGGTTCTTGAAGCTGTCAGCAAGGAAGTTGCCAACGACGCCAAGGCCAAACTTGAGGCTGCCGGCGCTGAAGTAGTGCTTCAGTAATTCTTCTGAGCCAATCAAAAAGGCCGTAGTTTTTTTACGGCTTTTTTGTGTTTAAACGAGGGGAAAACTCAAGTGTTTTCAAGCTGGCGGATCACCAGAACCACCTTGCCCTGGATTTCCACCACGGAGGGATCTTCGATGATGATCGGTTTCATGGAGGGGTTGGCAGGCTGCAAGCGCACCCGCCCGCTTTCGAGGAAGAAGTACTTCAGCGTAGTTTCATCCCGGTCTGCCAGCCAGATAGCCACCATCTCCCCGTTGCGGGCCTGGTCGACCTTTTTCATGACGACAATGTCGCCATCGTTGACCATGGCATCAATCATTGAATCGCCATGCACGCGCAAGGCGTACAGTTGATCAGGGGAATCAGAGGCGGGCAACAAACTGCGGGCAATGTCAATCCCGGATTCGGGATCGTAATAACTGAAGTCAGAGGGAGGCACTGGCATAGGTTCGCCTGCTACGATATTCCCAACCAGCGGGATGGTGATGAGTTGATCAGCCAGTTGGGTGGCTGCCGATTTGGCGCTTTGCATCACGCTGCCGGCATAATTCTTCAGCAGGTTGATGCCGCGAGAGATGTTGCTGCTCCGCTCGATGTAGCCCATTTCTTCCAGTTGGTTCAAGTAATAGTTGACCACGGAAGTAGAGCTGATCTGGGTTTGGTCGCCAATCTCGCGGATGGAAGGCGGATAGCCTTTCTCCTGCTGGTGGGCTTCCAGAAAGGCAAGTATTTTCTTATGTCTGGGGTTTAAGCCGCTTTTTCTTCTACCCATGATGTTCAGCTTTCTGAGAAAAGTCCTTGGAATAGTCTATTCTTGATATTATCAGAACAAATGTTCGTTGTCAAGGGATTACCACAGGGCAATTCTCAATATGAATAAGACTGTGGCGGTCACATTTTGTAATACAAGCAAAAACTAAACAAAAGTGGGAACATAAGCCTATTTTAGGTCAGCTTTTAACCCATTGGTGGGAATTTTGCGCTCCCAAAATGTCATATTGAGAATTGCTGCGGTCACATACTGCTATAGATTCATCATCAAGACCGTTGATAAGGTCGTAAAAAACTGTAACATTATTGCCGTTATCTATTCAGAAACCTGCCGCTCAATATAGGGTCGCGTCTTCGTTTGAGGCGGTGTCAGTAGAGGACGGCTGTTCAGGCGCTTTCTTTGCATTCATGGTTCGGGTGCTGCTGCTGAAGCGGTAGGTCTGGGAACCGAGGTGCACCAGGTCGCCATGCTGCAGGTGGATGCCATCCGGACCAATGGGAGCATAATTGACCCACGTACCAGCAGTGGAATTAAAGTCCGTCAGAAAAAACTCACCATCGGGAGTACGACGCAGTTGGGCGTGCAGGGGTTCCAGCGCTGGGTCGTCAAAAACCAATTGGCAGAGGGTTGGGTCCCTCCCTATCAGGGTGATCTCGTCCATTATGGGGATGGGCTTCTCAGGGTAAGGCAGATTATCCTTGTCAAGACGGGAAAGGGTAGCTATGCTCATGCTGAGGGGCGGCAGATTGGCGGTAATTTCCTCGCTGGCATCAGGGCGCCTTGGAATCAACTTGGTTTTTTTACGCCTAGGGAGGATGAAGACAATCAGGATGAACAGCAGTGCGGCAGCCAGAATGGCAAGAAACCAGCCGCTGCTGTACCAGGAGTTTGAAAGAGTTTTCGGCGGCGGCAGAATCTCCAAATCCACCTTCTGAAGGGGAGAAGAACCTTCCAGGTCCAGCTCATCGATTACCCTTACCTGAAAGCTCAATGTTTGTGACTCAGGGTACTGCTTGAGGTCGACCAAAAAGCTGCCGTAAGGGGCTTGGGTATTTTGCTGGAGCAATTCCCCGTTTACCCACAAACTGGCGGAAACAATGGTTCGTGGGTAGCCATCGGGGAACGAAAAAGTGGCTTCAATGGGCAACTGATCGGGTGAATAGGAACTATTCTCGCCTGTTAGCACCTGAAGCTGCTCTGGAAGACCGCTGAGATCTGGCTGAATGGGCAAGACTTTAAGCTGAAACTCCAAGACCGGAGAAGTCAGGGAACCAATTTGCGCAGAATCTAACCTGAGGGCAAGAGTATGCTGACCGCTTTCGCGAATAGACGAAAGGTAAGAGATCTGGTAGGTATAACCCAACCCGACCAGATAGTCCGTTGGGTCGGGAATGGCTTCAGAGCCGGTGAAACTGAAAAAGCTCCCGCCGCTGGCTTGCGCCAGTTCTAGAAGGGCGCGACCCTGTGAAAATTCAAGCGGGTTAGCTTCACCTACCAGCCAGATGTGAACAGTTATATCATTCGCTTGAACGGATTCAGTCAGCGATTCGATGCCAGCCACGTCAGCAAGCGCAGGCATGGGGGTAATGTATAGTAATAGTTTGTCCTGATCGCTGGTATCCATATTTAGAGCGTCTATGGCAAAGGTTAAGCTATCCAGGCTGGCTTTCTGGGAGCGGAATTCGTTCTGGTAGCCATCCAGGGCGATGATTAGAGAGTCCGGGTCGGTTAATTGCGTGTAATTAGTGTCTGGGTTAATAAAAAGGCTAAAGTGGTCACCGGCACCCGGCGTCATGGCGGGGGCAAGTTGCTTGAAGGCACTTACCAGTTTTTCGTAATGGGATACGCCCTCGCCATCCCGGCGGTCAAGTTCGATATTGGTGTTAATTGCCAGCGCAAGGTGAATACCCTGGTAGTTTGCCTGCATCTCGCGTGGCTCCAGTTCCTTTTCATCTTCCAGAACAGTCAGTTCTGACGGGTTCATGGCAGAATCCGTTGCGCCGCCCAGGTGTTTTGGATCTACGGTAATCCGGATCAAAGGGAATTCCTGCAGGGAAAGGTCGGTAATGGTCAGGGAAGGCTCTGCCTGATATGGGGTGGCGGCAAAACCAGGTTTGGCAGCCAGCAGTATGGCAAACACTAACATGCAAATTAGCCCTGCCAACCTTGCGGGTGGCGGGC
This sequence comes from Anaerolineaceae bacterium, assembly GCA_049302815.1. Classification (GTDB taxonomy): domain Bacteria; phylum Chloroflexota; class Anaerolineae; order Anaerolineales; family Anaerolineaceae; genus Mesolinea. Next base: position 10,891 of record JBAQMM010000221.1, read on the forward strand.
AGGCTCGCTTGGTAAAATTTGAGCGGGTTTTTTGAACCGGACTCATTTGTGTATTCCTCATCCAGTGAATTCTAACCTGAAGTGGCGTCTTTTGCATCAAATGTGGTTTTCATGCTTGGCTTAACCGGTGGTTGCTGGGGTGGGTTTCACAGGCTGACAAAGCTGCCGAACAAGCAGGAAACCTGGTCATTCCCAAAAATCCAGCTTTTTAAGAGGGTTACTTTGCGATTTATTTTGTTATTCTTTTGCTTTGAAGCTGTTCAGTCTAAATCAGTCTATTCCCATTCAATAATACACATAGCAATAATGTTTCTATATATTCCTAATAGTATTGTATATGCTTCTATAAGCGCCTGCTTTTCCACTCATTCTAGCTACTTTCAACTTGGTTTATTATCAAAATAGTATCAATACTGATACTACAGATCAAGAATTTTTCTATTCTTTTCAAGCCGGGAACGAACACTTTCGAAATTTTTCTAAGCTTTTTTCACGCTCCAAATTATCAGCAGCAAAGCCTTGAAATATTTATTTCATTATCAATAAGCCATAAATCATTTTCCTAAATTATGGTTTCGGTGACGTGATTACGTTTACAAGACCGTTTATAGTGCATATTATCTCAATTAAACTTCTATATTGTATCTCAACTGCATCTTGATCACATCAAACATGATGGGGGAATCACCTATTCGGGCAAAAATAATTCTAACGCAGATTCAGTGCTTGTTCTTTAGATTAAGAGGAACGGAAGTAAAATTATGCATTGGTCTGCGTTCATATTTATCTCAGTTGGGGATTGCAAGCATAATCAAACTCAGTTGATCGAACGAATCAAACAAGCTTTCGGCAATCCTATAAAAAATACTGAACTTCACCCCATAAAATGGACACCTAGTTAAGGAGATTTTTGATACTTAGCTTCAAACTCTGACGGGGACAAGTAACCCAATGACGAATGAAGCCTGGTTGTATTATAAAACCCTTCGATGTA
>JBAQMM010000222.1:0-2847 GCA_049302815.1 Anaerolineaceae bacterium
GGTCAAGACTGTCCAGCCCGTTTGGCCTCCTAACAACGGTTTTATTGGCAAGCCGGAATCAACAACGCTAGAAGTTGGATCTACATTTGAGAGAATCGGTAAGGAAGTTAATGGGCTGTTCGCCTCTCCAATAGGTACCCCTTTTGTACAGAAATCTTTGCCACCTTCATATGCTGACTTGCCGATGCATGTATACAAAGTCATTAAACCTATTGATAATGTCCTTGTAGGAAAAATTGCACCATGGTTTGGTATGGAAGGTGGTGGTATTCAGTACTCCTTTGGAAATGTCGGAGATATACGATTTCTCAAATTGAATGAGTATATTAAAATGATAAAGTAACGAGGTGATTGTGAATCAAATTGTTCACAAGTATGTTCATTGCAACTGGCATATCATGTATCATGAAGCATCAATGAACCATTTTATTGTAACAGCAAAAGACGAAGCAGGAAGAATTGTCCAAAGGGAAGGAGGTCCGGATGCCGCACCGGTGATTGTCCAAGTTTATTCTGACATTTTAGAAGTGATGGAGGAAATTGGGCCACAGCTTTGTAAGGAGAACAAGGTCAAGTCGGACAAGGTAGATACCAAATGCCACCTTATCTTAACCGTAAAAATTGAATATTAACAAAGCACTTTACATGATGGAAGCGCTGTATGAGCCCTGGGGCGAAACGCGCTACCAGACCGGCACCAGCCCGACCGACTACGGCTACACCGGCCAGATGCAGGAAGGCGACCTGTACTACTACGGCGCCCGCTGGTATGACCCCTTGTTAGGGCGCTTCCTCCAGCCGGATACCATCGTGCCGAGCGGGCATTGCATTTTTGGCGTGGACGGGTTGCAAAACTACACGGAATAACCTATAATTAAATCCAAATTTGAAGTTGGAGCTTTTATTAATGACAGACAATGACGCCACAATTAATCAGGAGCATGTACAGGAGAACGAACCTCAATCTATAGAACATATGGGGGACTTACTCGAAGCGGAAGGATTGAACATTGACTTCCCTAAAATAGGAGAAATGCGTGATGGTATTATTGCCAGTATCTCAGAAGGTCAAATACTGGTCAGCGTCGGCGCAAAATCCGAAGGAATCATCACTGGCAAAGAATATGAGGGCATTCCACCAGAGATTCTCTCAACCTTAACCGTTGGCAAAGCCATCCCGGTCTTTGTGGTCACACCCGAAGATCAAAACGGCAACTTGATTCTCTCCTTCATCCGTGCTGTAGAAGAACAAAGTTGGCTGGATGCTGAAGACCTGCTTAAATCAGGCGAAAGTATTGAGTCCGAAGTCGTCGGTTACAACAAAGGTGGTTTACTGGTTCCACTCAGCACCATTCGTGGATTTATTCCCGCCTCCCAGATGAGCTTGAGCCGCCGCCTGGGCATCTCTGGCGAAACACCGGAAGACAAATACAAATCCATCATCGGTGAGAAAGTGCATGTTTGTGTTATCGAAGTGGATCGCGAGCGTCATCGTTTGATTTTGAGTGAGCGCGCTGCCAGCAACGAAACCCGCGATATGATCCGCGACAAGGTTCTTGACGACCTGAAGGAAGGCGATATTCGCACTGGTCGCGTGACCAGTCTGGCAGATTTTGGCGCTTTTGTGAGTATTGGCGGTGCCGACGGTTTGGTTCACCTCTCCGAAATCACCTATGATCGGATTACCCACCCCAGCCAGGCCTTGAAAGTTGGCGACGAGGTCAAAGTCAAGGTCATCAGCGTGGACAAGGAACGCCGCCGCATCGGTCTCTCGATCCGGCAGCTGCAGAATGATCCCTGGGCAAACCAGATCAATTCACTTAAGGTTGGTCAACTGGTCGAAGCTGAGATTACCCGGCTGACTAATTTTGGCGCTTTCGCCAAACTGAATATCCCGGGTGATTTGGAAGGCTTGATCCACATTTCCGAACTTAGTGAAAAGCGGGTGGAACATCCCAAGGAAGTCCTCAAAGTAGGCGATCATGTCACCCTGCGCATTCTGAAACTTGATGAAGAAAGCCACCGCATCGGTTTGAGCATGCGCCGCGTGGACTCTCCTGCTTATGCCGATATGGACTGGAAAACCCTGGCTCAGGATTTTGAAGTCAGTTCCTCCGACGAAGGAGAAACCATGGCTACCATCCTTGGCCAGGACGAGGCTCTCCAACCTGCATCGGAAAAACCTGCCGCTGAAGAACCTGTCACTGAAAAACCTGCCGCTGACGAATCAGCCGCAGAAGAATCCAAGGAATAATCCTTAAAAACCCTGCGCCGGAATAAGGTGTATTCCGGCGCTTTTTTGATACCCATGAATTGGTTTATTGATGCACATGAAGATTTGGCCTGGAACATGGCTTGTTTTCAGCGCGATTATTCCCAGTCCGCCTACATAACCCGCCAAAAGGAAACGGGCACGCAAATTCCAGCCTTTAACGGGGACACCATGTTAGGTTGGCCTGAATACCACCTGGCTCGGGTTGCTGTTATCTTTGGTTCCTTGTATGCCACTCCTGCCCGTCCAATTTACCAAAGCTCGCTGGACCTGCAGATTTTTCGTACGCCTGAAGAAGCGCATAAACTCTATTGGAAACAACTTGAACTCTACTTGCAGCTATGTGATCAAAAGCCCTGGGCTTTCCGCTTGATCCAAACTCAGGCTGACTTGCAGTCTCATCTGGCCAACTGGCAGGTGGATGTAGATCCCATAGCACAGACCCCTCAAAAACCTGTGGGGATAGTCCCGCTGATGGAAGGCGCTGATGCCATTCTCTCAACCGGCGAACTGCCACAGTGGTGGCAGGCAGGCCTGCGCATCATCGGTTTAGCCTGGGTTGGCAACCGCTTTTG
>JBAQMM010000223.1:0-11205 GCA_049302815.1 Anaerolineaceae bacterium
GAGCCCTTAAGCTTGGCTCAAGATGTTAAATAGGTATTTATCGTCCCAACCACAGCGCAGTCGTTTGCCTTTGACCCCGATTTTGCTGATTTTATCTTGCCTGAGCAGGTTCAAACTCATCTTGCGAATGATGCTGAAGTTGCTGGCGGCATTATCTTTCCTCATCCGAGCTCTGTCTTCGTTGAAGGCAATGTCCAAAACCCAGTGCAACTTGTTTTCGATCCCCCAGTGACTGCGTTGATATTCCAGAATCTGGGCAGCATTGCTCCGCAAGCTGCTGATAAAGTAGCGTATTGATTTTTCTGTCTTCTCATTGATGATCCGTTCACTCTCAATGAATACCAAACTCTTCAATCCAGACCATTTGTTTGAGATGTTGCTCAGATATTCCTCGTCCGATACCAGCCAGCAACGCCGGGTTTCTATCCTTCCATGCCCCTTATTGACCGTCTCGGCATAGTCATAGGGGGTGTTTTTGAAGTTTTGTTGTTGATCAATTCGAAAGATGAATTCCATTTCATCCCGCAAATGGCTTTGGTTGGCTTTGACTGCTAACAGATAATCCCCACCTTTAGCCAATATTTGTTCTGCTATGGCTGTTTGGGTTCCAATGGCATCAATGGTGACGATCTTTCCCTTCACATCTAACATGCCAAGCAGCTCCGGAATAGCGATGATCTCGTTTGACTTTCCTTCCACCGCTTGTTGTCCGAGTACCAGCTGATTGGCAGCTGCCCAGGCGCTTACGACGGTGATTGCTTTCCCTTTTTCTCTGCTCCCACGGATTGTCTTGCCGTCCACAGCAATGACTTTGCTCGTCATTCCGGCTAATTGCCTGACCCATTCGACAAAGCAACGCTCAAATTCGGCTCCGTCTATCATCGGGAAGACCCGTCCTAATGTGTCATGCGAAGGAATGCCGTTGGGAAGCTCAAGAAAGGTTTTTAGCCATGCTTCCCTGATTTCTCCAAATTCTTCCACTTCAACCCAGTTATCTGCCCCACACAATACCGCTGTGATGGTTAGACCAAGAATGTCCAGCAACTTGTGCCGCTTCGTCCTGTCTACTCTCGGATCGGTCAGGTCACTGAAGATGATTGAAAACTTGCTTTCTGCCATGAAGCACCTCTTATAGCCTCCATGTGCATGTCCTTTGCCATTAATTTAGATGCAATTGCCCTGCTGCCGAGCCCGACCATGAGAGCGCTCGATACAAGTTTCAATGCCCCGAAGGGCGGACAAGTCTTTTTAACTTTTCTTCAACAATCTCAACCCGGCCGATGATTTCGACCTTTTTTTTGCAGGCATTACAGAGGGAATAATACCTTAAATGATCTGTTTTGGGTCGAAGTATTTTCTTTACATCTTTCTTCATCTTCTCAATCTCTGCCAAACTCAAGATGCATTCAAAAACGCTGTACTGTACCGGGCTGCCAAAGTTCTTGAGTAGTTTATGTAGTTTTGTACGTCGTTTATCATTGGATATGTCATAAACGATGACAATAAAGTGTTTATCATGCATTTCAGTTCCTGTTCATCTCCAGGTCATTGGAATATATTCTGGTTTATCACCCAGGATCACTTTTCGCATCAAGATAGATTGGACTTCAAAACACTTTTGATAATTTAGTTTTCTTCCTGCGCGAGGATGGAATACCAGGCTATTTATCCGGTGGTTATATTGCTTGAAGAAAGCTTTTAATCCTGGTCTGGTAAGTACTATCTTCCCTTCTTCGCCATCCTCAAAGTGATCTGGTTTTATGGTATGTTGATAACCATTCGTAATACAAAAGAATCTACAATAATTGGCCTGAATTCTTCCATCAAGTCCAAAGCCAGAGAAGGGCGGCCATACTGATTGGTGTGCAAATAACCAGCCAGTGGATCCAGACCGGCCAGCTCTACTGCTGTTGTTATGGATTGGGAAAGCAGAGTATAACCAAAGCTAAGCAGGATATTGATTGGATCTTTGGGGGGTCGACGTTGACGTTTAATAAAGCCTCTTTCCCCCTCCCATCGAAGCCCAGCTCTGAACACTGAGAAATATAATTTGCTTCCCACGCCTTCCCAGCCTCGGAGAGTCTCAATACTATCTGCCATAGAAAGCTGCCGGATGATGTTATGTAGCTGCAGAATTGTTTTTTCCGTCTCTGCAATGTTTTTTTCCTTCGTATGTGGACACTGCAAATTGTTGATAGACAAGTTGTGGCTGGCAGGCAGGGTACGAAGTATTCGTTGTGCCATAGTTCTGTAATTCTTAATTTTGCCAATGGCAATACTTCTGGCTACATTTAGACAAAAATCAGGTTGTTTTTGGCAGGCATACTGTTTCAGGCGCAATTCCAAACCTGTATTTGAAGCTGGCTTTAGACGACCTCGTAACTTTCCAGTTCTGGTGATGAAAGTCAAGCCAATATCTTCATCCAGTAATGCGAGTATAGCCTGCGTAGTTGCCCCACATGTTCCCACCAGGACAACTTCGGTTAGAGATCTTAATGGCACTGACTGAATAACTTCCCATTCCAAAGTGACTAATAAGCGTTTATATTCCTTCTCAATCCTGGCACCTGGCTCTGTTACATAAAGAGTTGGCATTAATTACCTCTCGAGTAGAATTCAGGCATATGTTTGTACAAAATCTGTAATTCTCTATTTTCCACTTCGATTCTTTTATTCTGCCAAATGTATTGATACTTTTTATTCAAAAAATCCACCCCAAGAAATGTAAAACCCTCTTCAAAGCTGGTAATTTTTGTTTTGTCTGGGTGGAATTCAAGGCGCAGTGATGTTAGTATTTTACCGACATATTCTTTTCCGATTTCAGCCTGTTCCTGAGAGGTCGTCATAACTACAAAATCGTCTGCATAACGTATGTGATTCCACCTCGCGCAAGTCATCTTTGCGTCTAATTGGTGAAGATAAATGTTGCAGAGGAGGGGAGAAATAACTCCTCCTTGCGGAATTCCAACAGCTTGATGACGATATTTACGTCCAGCAACCAGCCATTTATTTAATAGGCTTTCCACAAATTGGTCATTTATGACCCGTTTGAACAGCCCAATCAAGATAGAATGATCAATATTTCCAAAACAATCCACTAAGTCGGCATCCAATAACCAGATAAAACCTTTATCACGGTAATTGAGTAGTTGTTGGATGGCAGTAGCAGTGGAACGGTTCTTGCGATAGCCATAGCTGCATTTTAGGAAGCGCCTTTCAAACTCAGGCTCAATTATGTTAAGGAACGCGCGCTGAAGGACTTTATCGGTAACCGTCAGTAAGCTTATTTCCCTTAGTTTACCGTTCTTTTGAACCACATTAATTCTACGAGGACGGCTTGGATGATAATTGTTTGTTGTTACCTGTTCAATAATTCTTTCGATGTTGGCTTCCCAATTGCGTCCCCAGCGGGCTACGGTAATTTCATCGACACCCGGTGAACCCTTTTTTGACCTCACATCTTCCCAGGCAACCTGCATGTTGGATCTGTTCAGGATTAATTCCCGATAACTTTCGCCGATTTGAGACATAGAGGTATTTTTGATTTTTTAGTGTAATTAACAGATTTCGCAATTAATTAAAGAGGCATTGAAATAGATAAAAACTCAGAAACTCTCTTCCAATCGGCACTGACCGAACCCACTCGCCGTCTCCTTACCCACTCCGGCATACATGGCAAAACGTGCCAAAATGTGTATAAAAAGCCAGTAAGGTGAGGAGGGGTTATCACTTATGTAGGTCACGTTTCCCACGGCTCCTGTGCGCTCATTTTTCCCAGTATCGACAGTGACCAATTGCAGGCGGTCTGTAGTGATATGCATCGTCTCAGTAACATAAGATTTGACCGCCACAGGCATTTCCAAACTGGTGCAGGCTTTCCAACGATCAAACAGGGAGCCAAACACCAGCGCAGGGCTTGGGAATGGCGTCAACCCACCGGTCTGGGTGCTCTTAAAAAATGTGAGGGAATTGAAAGACAGGGTGATCTCCGCGGGCAGGCGTCCGGCATTGCGCACAGTCTCATCCCAGATGGTCTCATACGTGTTTGATTCTGCGAGAGGGTGCTGTTGGCTATTAAAAAAAGCACTTCGGATCTGCATAAGCAGACCAGCCAAGTTAAGGATGCTGCCCTGGCAGAGAGGTTGCCTGGGATGGGTCGCCTTGCTAAACGCCTAGGCAGTTTCATTATCCAGGGCTGTATAGCGCAGGTAGTAACGGTTTTCAGGCGATGGACTACCTTCCAGAGGAGAATCCGAGAACAAACTGGAGGCAGTATATGCCCTGAGTTGGTTGGGGATGTGCATTGAATTTGAAAGCTTCCGGGAGAAGGCATCCCTTACCGCATGCAGGCAGACGGCTTGGGATGCCTTTCCGTACCAGGGTTTGATTGCAACCATTTCTTTAGAGGTTGGCTGTAATTCTAGAACCAGAGAGAGAAGGTTGGTGGTCATACTCACTTGAAAAAACTTGAAATGACTTGTTAATGATCATAGGAATGAGCGTGTTTCAGGAGTTTTTTTTCTCTTTCCCTTGGCAATATCAATGGTGTAAACGCGATTGCTTTCATCGATATTAACCAATCCACATTCTCTTGCCTTGATGGAGAGGGGGTCGCAGTTCCAATCAATGTATGGGCTGGCTTTTCCTTTCAGAAAAATGGCCAATTGGGTCGGCTTGTCATGAAAATCCTTAGCTTCGTTTGCTGTCAGGGGAAAATTATCCAGCTCTTGTGTGCCATCCATAACTTTCAGAACCCAGCGACCGTACTTATTCTCGGTAATTTTGTCCTGGATCGGATTATAGATTATTGCCAGGAAAACAGCGGTGAGAATGCTTTCAAGTATTACACTAAGTAGGATTTCCAAAAAGTTCATAGCTACGTCTCCGTACGGAATATCCGCGACTTATCCCGGATAGATTGTAAATTGATGATCTCTGCCACTTCAAATGCAGGTGGGGTTGATCCTGTTACTGGTCGCATACGCAGAATAGCGGGAAAGTAACCCATGCGGCCATGTAGGTCTGCCAGAAGTATGGCTGTTATAAAGTTAAGTGCGGGAGACACAACAAGGAGCTGTTCAGTCTGCAATACTTCCGAAGTGAGTGGGATGACCTTTACCAAGGCTTCAGTTTGGGGAATAAAGGACTGGGTGACATCAAATTGCACGGGGATTTGGATGATCTGGTCGACCGATCGGCCTACCAGGGCTTCTACTTGAGCCCTTTGAGAGTCTGTGAGGGGGTGAGAGAAGTTTAGAAGGATCATAAATTATTGTCTCATTCCAAGGAAGCCCCAAGAAGCTTATCAAGTAATCCCACAAGCTTAATTTCACTTTCAGCGTCAGGTACAAAATATCCTCCATCGGCTGGAATTTCACCAGAGACTTGAATCACGCTGATATTGCGATCTTCGGCAAGTTTTTGAAGATGCGTTCCGAGTGGGTTTTGAATTATTAAAATTTTGCCGGTATATGTTCCAAGATTTTCTCGTCCACAAATTGTGTTCAGTTGATCGATACCCTTTCTGTTCACGGCTTTTACCATTTTTGATTCCACAACTGCAACCTGATTTTGGCGCCGAATTATAAAATCTACCTCGCCTACTCCGTAATGTAAATTTGAAATGCACTCATCTGTATGGGCTTTGAACCAAATTGCCAATCCAACTTCCTGTGCATTGTGTGCATTGGCTGCAGGTGTTTCTACCCAATCCTTTTGTCCATGTACTTGAAGGTATTCTTTAATATTAATTAGTGGACCAAGAGTAATCTTTTTAGTTGAAGGAGAATTTAAACTTAGATCGTACTCGTAAATAACACTCTTTTTCCCTTCACTCTGCAAATAGACAAAAGGGGTTTTGTTTATTTTTGCAAATTCATACGCGGCCAATGCCATGGGTTTTGTTCCCCCGTGAAGTTAACCACATCAGGCTTGATTTTCCATTCTCGCAAATCGTTCAATACTGACCCAATATCGTAAGGCTGGTCGGTTCTTTTAACATCACAGGTGCTGTCCATTTCCTTTAGACGATTAGCAGTATTTTCTGTAAAGGAAGAGCAAACCAGGAAATGACAGTCCGGCTTGTAGAATCTTGCCATAAGCAGGTTGGGAATGGGTTGTTCTCCAACAAGAGAAAGAAGAATCATATTAAACCTCCTGACACTCAATTCCAAATTTCAACAACACGATCGTCCTGGAGCACAAATTCCAATATTGCTCCATCCTTCGGTGTTTTTGATTTGTCTCGTAATACCCGCATATTTGTGGAATACTGAATGTTGGTTTCACAATCTGTGATAAATATCCGGGGTGGTTGAGGTTTTATTTTGCCACGGCAAACTTTCCTAGGTAAGGTTGGTTCAGTCTGTAGCTGACGTTCACGCTCTTTGCCTATATTTATGCTAGCAACTGCCGGCATATCCGGTTGTGCAGACTCAGGATCAGCAATAAAGTAGCCATATCCAGCTGAGGTTTTGGCGCCAGCGCCCAATTTTTCCAATCCCATCTCCAGCCATTTTTTTGCTAGATCGAACTGGCGCTTTTCAGGATCATTTTCACAATTTGACTGCCAACCTACAGCAAACCAGAAAGAGACGCCTGGAGCTACAGTGATGAAATTACTTATCTGTGAGCGCCGCTGATTATCCGTTGGAGCTTTTCTTCCATCATTCATATAGTAGTCAGGATAGTGAGGATTTAGGATGTCAAGTTGCAAGTCGGGAAGTGTGGCACCGTCCGGCAAGGCTTCCAGGAAAATGGCTTTTCCACATTTACCAGTGAAACCAAAAATAATCCGGAAGTCTTGTGCCAACTGTAATGCAGAGTCCGTGGGCTTGTAATTATTAATCTCATTCAAGAACTTAGACTCTTCACCAATCTCCATGGTATTTGCAAGATTATCAAGTTTCTTTTCACCTAGACACTCAGCAATTTCCAACAATCCCCAAGCGCGAGCCAAACCTTTCACCGAACTGCCTGGCAGGATGGGAAATCCATAACGGCTGAACGTAAAGCCTGCTTCAAGCGGACCTTTTCTTCCTAATCCGACTACCAGGCGCCCATTTGTCTTCATTCGAAATGGTATCGCACGGATGGCTTGAGCGGTAACTTTCCAACGGGCAAGTAAAGCCTTCGATAAACCCCGATCAGCCTTCCGACAGGCTGTAACAACTGAATTTAGAGCGACTTTTTTATCTGTGGGGTTTTGAGACCAGTCAGGAACAAACCGGTCAAAGATCAGTCCAGGGTTTCGAGAACCTTGTTGCCTCTGGAAGTCCGACCAGGCTTGCTCACTTTTTTGCGGAATTGGGTATTCCATGCTCACTCCTTTGGAAGCTCTGCTTCTGCAAAGCGCTTCACCCAAATAAGGAAGGCGATCGCTTCTGCTGTGGCACGTCGATAGTCATCGGATGTCGTGTCGGGATGGCGGATCCAAGCCAACAAGTCATTATCATTGGTCAGGTTTAGTTGAAGCTGTGAATTGAGCCAGGAAGCAAGAGAAGAAAGTAGTGTGCAATTCTCCTTCCCGCCCTTTGCTTTCCAGAACGCAGCTGTCTGACCCAGTCCATTGATTTGGATGTCTGATGCTGAACCGCGCGCTAAAGAGCGAAATTTTTTCTTTTCGTCGTCTGTCCATTTTGTTAAAGTTTGAATGCATGTCCAGGCAGCTTCAGCCCGTTTTTGTTCCAGAGTACGTTGATTTGATTGTTGTGTAGGTATTGGCATGACCATCTTTCCATCCTTTTTATAGATAATTAATCGCAACGATACCTTGTCCGGTGGTTTCGTCCCCGCCGAATTGAATTCGTTTTACTTCCAGGCCTGTCACCTTGGTAAGAATGCCCTTCCCATCCAGAGTGGAGCTTGGTGAACGAGACTTTGTTGCCAGTAAGGGAGCATAAAACAGGCTGTCAACAGGCAAGCTTTCGGAGGTCCACAAACCGCCAATTTCCTCATCCACCGTTTTGGTCTCAGCCCGCAATTTAACATGCGTTTGGATTTCCGTGCTATAGAGAACAAAATCCCGAAAAGCGTTCTCAGGAAGGATGCACAGTCTTTTGGGGAGATTAGCGCGCCAATACTCGTATTCGGCGGTCTGAGGGAGGGCATGGGCTGCAAGCCATTCAGCAACAGTCTTTATGACGGCTTCCCTCTCAGGATTTTTCGTAAAACTAAACTCTTCCAGAACTACAGAACTACCAGCCAGCAAGGTGTTTTCATTGATCCAACATTCATCAGGAAGAAATGTGTAATTTTGGGGAAGATTCCAATTGGTAGATTGTCCCCTTAGTTCCGCAACACGTTCAAATCTTGCCAACACATCCAGGCTGGTGATCCAGGCAAAAACGCCAGCCAGTGATCGAACGGGAAAAAGTAGTATCCGGGCATCTCCGCATGAGAGTGCCCCTGCAAATGCGGAAGCATTTCCCGTATCTGGACCGAATATTGCCAGGAAATCGTCCGTTGGGGTGATTTTGTCAACGGCCTCAGCCCGCAGTGATCCCTTTATGCTGCTTGCCTGGATTATGGGATACCCATTAGATCGATCGCGTTGGATGGGAAGGTCTACTGCGCCAAGGCCGCGTCCTGTGCCTGCATGTAGCGGGGTTTCTACATATAAGAATAGGATATTTTTTTCTTCAAACATTGTTCCACTCCTCAATTATTATTTGACCAAATCCGATTTCTGAACCCAATTCAGTGACTGCAAACTGAATTAGGGATGTCTGCCATGTCACAGACTTATCATCGTCACATTTAAAATAGTACACACTTCCGGCTGGTACATAGCGGCGCGATGGACGATGTAGTTCATCTGGCCGATTCTTATCATGGGCGAGATTGACACCTCCAACTGTTTCATATTTTCCCAGGGCAGCCGCTACAAGTGAGACCTTCCCATCGAAAAATTTATTCCAGTTTGTGGGTAACCAACCTTGCTCAAAATATGCTGGCGTAGCAAAGTACAGTTTGAACTGTTTGGGAAGCGGGTTAACGGGATAAGGCAATGGATGGAGACCTTGCATAATTTCATAGGTTGCTGCCCGGTACTCTCCACCCAGCTGGAGACAACCTTTTGTATCCCAGTCGTCGTAACCGGCACCCTCCATTTCCTCTAAGAATCCCGCCCGTTCAACCAACCGTATAAACACCACTTCGTATAGAGCTCCTTGCAGCGTAGTTCCCAAAACTGGGTCGGTCCCTATGCCAAGCCGATTTTCTCGAACGAACAACTCCTCTGAGGGGATTCCTTGCACTTCATGACCTGACAGATAGCTTTTCAGGTTTTCTTCAGTCAACCAAAGCCCGGATTCGCCTTTACCAGGCTTATCATCCAGACCGATTAACATTGGGGTTGAGCAGCTGGTCTGAGTCCCTTGAAGAGGAAGTTTTGGATTACTGGCAGGTTTTATCTTATGATCACCTAAAGAATATGCGTCGGCTGGTTGAGGGAAGTAGCGAATGATCCTTGCGTTTTCATCCTGCTTGGCTAAGAATGGTCCTCTTAAACGAAGGTTGCCGAAACTCTTAGGTGTTCCAATCGCCTCTTCGATAGCTTGTTGGTTTTGAAGGTCAACATTCAATCGCATAAGCTGACAGGTGCGAATGGCACCCTGGAGGGTGAATGGATGGGGAGGAAAAAGGCTATCAGCGCGATGATCACTACCAGCAGAAAAAGGTCTTCCATCGCGAAAGAGTAAAACATCCACTGGTTGGATAAACATTTGTGAAGTCATTCTTTTCCTCCTTCGGCAATAAAGTGTGCCAGTACCATCCAGGTCCCAAGCTCTGCAAACCCGGTTGATATTACCTTCCCCTCCACAGCAGAACTCACTGACGTGCAGTTAAGTCCATTGACCCATTCCATGAGGCTTTGACCAAGAATTGGAGGATCAAATGGCGTAGACCCAGTGGGTGCTTTTCCTCGGTGCCGGATAATCAATCGTTTCAAAATAGCGGACTGCGCATCCAAAGGCAGGGCGGTACCAATCCGGGCTTCCTCTTCCATGGCATAAGCCAGGCGAGTGGATAGCTGCTTCTCCTGCAGAAGCGTTACCAATGTCTCCATATTATCGCCCAGGTCATCCCAATGACTGCAAGCCGTGCGAGTTTCACCACTCCGTTTTAGCGCCATAACACAAACTGCGGCTTTTTTTCCATCCGCAACATGTTTGGCTTTATGTTCCGCTTGATGCTGCGCTGCTTCCAGTACGGCTCTAAGTGGATACTGATGATGCCCTATGGCAATTCCGGCGGACATGGAGCAGCCAGTAATTGTATGAAATTTGTCGGCTAATTCTTTGGAGAAGTTTAATCCTTCACTCAATGGTGCTAATGCCATGACATCATCGCCACCGTTATAAATTACACAGGCGTTGTGATCTTGAGATATTTTCTCGACTGTAGAAGCAAAATCTGAGAGTTTGTGACTGAGTTTCCGACTCTCCTCTTTTGAAGAACAATCCCCAAAGTGCTCACCCATGCTATCTCCATCCATAACGATTAGAGCATAGTAGGGGGAAGGGCGCCCCGACATTTCAGAATAAATCTTTTTCAGTTTTTCTTTCGCCTCTTGAAGTTTACCTGGTTTGAGTTTTCCTTTATCAATATAGTAATCTTCCTCCAGTCGTTTTTCAGTCAGGATTTCCTCATACAACAAGTCACCATCATATGGCCAATCGGGATCGTCGCATACAGTAAAACACCCTAATTCCTCGATAATATTTCGATATTCCTCTAATAATTTACTGCCTTTTGGATCTTGAAGTAGCTTCGCTAAAAAGGTTTTGCTGGCGACTGAACTGGTGGAAGGGAAAGTCTGATTGTCGTAAAAGCGCTTAACCACACCTTGGGCATCCAATCGTTCGCGTCCATTTGCCAGCAACCGAGAATTCTTTACGTTTGATGCTACTTGTTTCCAGTATTCCATTGGCGATGTTTTATCAGTATGCAGTGCGGAACGTCGTCCAGAAAGTGTGTCTTTGGGACCGCTCTCTTCTGAAGGAGTGAACGACCTGGTCCGCTTGACCCCGTCCAGAGTTGCCTGAGCTCTGGCCATGTCTTGTTTATAATCGCCGCCTAACTCCACGGATGCCCAGTAGATCTCCCAGATGTTATTAACTTGACGATTCCAGATATTGTCCCAGGTTGGATCAAATGTGGGTGAATATTTCTTTAATTTATTTTTGGCACACATAGCAATAT
>JBAQMM010000224.1:0-2031 GCA_049302815.1 Anaerolineaceae bacterium
GGCTTGCGGCGCATGACGCAGCCCGGGCAAGCCCTCGAAACCGTCACCGTGGTGGAACATCCCGCTTTCGTAAAACTTTACCAGGAGGAGCTGGCGCAGGAAGGTCTGCCCATCCCGGATGTGGATATCGAACAGGTACCCCGCACCACGGTCAGCATCTTCCCGGACCAGCAAAAGGACTGGGAAAAGCTTCATATTGGCATCCCCACTCTTACGGATGCCTACCGGAGCGTGCCGCTGATGGAAGACATTTCCTTTGAGGAAGTGAAGCAGGCTGCCAATAAACTGCCCCCGTTGAACCTGGGCAGCCCCCGCCCTGTGGAGTTGGAGTTTGAAGGGCGCTCGCTCATCACCAACGAGGTGGTCGAGCGCATGAAGATCAGCCTGCCGCTGTTGCAGGACGGCATTGGGGCGATCACATTTTATCGCGAAGAGCTGGAGACCATCTGCAAACTGCGGGGAATCCATCCGCGTGTGGCACCGCTTTTAGAACGCTACCTGACCGAAGGGCTTTTTGGTCGGAAAGTGAGCCTGTTTGACCAGCGCCTGGTGGCGAGATTGGGCGATCCCGACGTGAGGGAGTACATCCGGGCTGTTTTTGTGCCCCTGCTGCGCAAGAAGACCACCGTTACCCAGGAGCGCCTGCCAGTGGGCCCAGAGCTGGCGCTTTCCGGCTGGAAACCCTTCCAGGTGACCTCCTCTGAGCATCATCCGGCGCGGTTTGCCGAGCGGACGCTTTTTAACCTGGTGCCATGCGACCGCAACCTGGAGGTACTGTTCACGGCTTTTGCTGATAAGGCAGATGACGTGGAGGCCTTTGCCAAGAACACCGGTCCGCAGGCGCTGCGGATTGATTACCAGGGAAATGGAAACCGGCATGCCTTTTATACACCTGATTTCTTTGTCCGTGCCAGCAGCGGAAAGTATTACCTGGTGGAGACCAAGGGAGAGGTTGAGCAGGAGGTATTTGCAAAAGCCAGGGCGGCTGATACCTGGTGCAAATCTGCCAGTGAGACGGGCGTGAAGTGGGAATACCTGTTTGTGCCTGAAGAAATTTTCAAGAAATTCAACGATCACACCATTGAACGGCTGCAGGCTGCTTGCGCGCCCGAGCTGGCACGCTTGTTGGAGGTGGCTGGCAGCCAACAGCCGGCGCTTGCCTTCTACGAGATTTCTGAAGTTGAAAAAAAGACCCAGCGGGAGCAATTTATCCGGGAGGGAGACTTTTTGACGCTGCCGAAGGAATACCAGGTCCAGATCACTTCAGCGGCAGACTTGTTTGCCTTTATCCAGGGCAAGCCACAATCCTTTTCGCCTTGTTTTACCCCGCTGTTGAGATCGCTGGATCAGGCAGCCTCGACCTTGGTCGTTAACCTGTTAAAAGATTCCGTTCCCCACCAAAAGGGTCAACAGGATAGCTATTTTATGCCGGATTATTTCGATCTCAGCGAGCGGGATCGCGACTGGTTGAAGAAGAATGCTGCTGGATTGAAGAAAGCGCTGGTGTACGGCAGCTTCATCATGCCGATTGGGATGCTCAGTTTCTGCTTGGAGTATGCCCGCTTGGACCCGCCCTTCCGGGTTGGCGGGATTTTTGAAACGATCAGGCAGCAGTTCGGCAGGTTCAACAAAAGCAGTCTGTATGAGAGGGTGGAGCATATCCGGAATTTCCGGAACAAGTACGTTGCGCATCAAAGCGGTGAAAGCGACCTGACCGATGCGGAGCAGGCGCGGGTGGAGCTGAAGAACTGGATCAGTGGTTTGGGCGCGATATACAAGGCGACTTTGGATGGGTAGCCTGCGTTGATGCAATCAAGAGAAGATTGCACCCGGAAGCTACCGATGCGGGCGCAAACGCATCCGCAGCAATACACACTCACTGCCGCATGCTATAATCATTCCAAACACACAGATACCATCAAGCGGAGGACCGCATGTCTGAACTAACCCACGTGATCAAGCGCAACGGCAGTATCGTCCCTTTCACCCCGGAACGGATCACCAACGCTATCTACCGCGCGGCAGTGGCAG
>JBAQMM010000225.1:0-5869 GCA_049302815.1 Anaerolineaceae bacterium
AGGGACGAAGGCACCTGGTTGGCAAGGCCCGCCAGGTATTCCGTGCCGCCGACATCCTCTGCGTGATTGTGCGCTTCCAGTTCCAGATTGACGGTTAAAAGATCAAAGGACTGCTCAGTGGAATAGAGAGTCTGGAAAGACTCCCAGATCCATTGGTGCCGATTGAAATAGAAATCCTCCGGATTAAGAATCGAGGCAACATCCAGGAAAACATCAGGATTGATAAGGACTGCGCCAATCAGCGCTTCCTCCATGGCACGGTCAAACAATTGGCCGGGGGTCAGGTCACTACTGGTGTTTGAATATTGATCTTGATCGCTCATTTGCGCTCCCACGCCCCGCCTGCAAAAACGCCATTAACAGGGTGAACCGAATTTGGTTAGAAAATCTCATCTGGATCGTTGTCTTTGGGCTTGTCTTCATCCAGATCAGGTTTATCATCTCCCAGTTTGCCCAGGAAATCCTCAAATACGGAGAGATCTGGGCCAGCCCCTTCGCTGCCGGCGCTTTCAGACGTTTCGAGTTCGCTATCTTCCTCAGGGCGAATGGCAGCCCGATCCAAAACGTCCTCGTCCACGAAAATGGGCACACCGGTGCGCACCACCAGCGCGATCGCGTCCGATGGACGGCAGTCAATGCGTTTTTGGGTACCTTCGTGCTCGATCACCAGATTGGCATAGTAGGTGTCTGATTCCAGTGCGGTGATCTCAATGCAGATCAATCTTCCCCCGAGTGTATTCAAAATGTTCTTCATTAAATCGTGGGTCAGAGGTCTGGCGACTTCAATCTTTTGGAGCGCGATGGTGATTGCTTCAAATTCATACAACCCTATCCAGATGGGCAGGTAACGGTCTGCATCCTTTTCTTTTAACACCACAATCCGCTCCTGATTGATCAGGCTGACCCGCACACTGTTTATCAGGCATTCTATCATTTTGCTCATATCGTTTCACCAGAAAATTTGTGGATTGCTTGCATTAGCATGTTGATTCTAACATGCCCGCCACCGACCTGCAAACCTAATTACCGGTAAATCAGCAATTCTCAATATGGAAAACTCTTTGGGAATTCTGGCAAGCATTGCCTCAACATGCCGTTCTGGTGTGCATAAAACCGGTGCGCACCCTATGAAAGTCAAAATATAGAGGGTGTGCTCCTCTGTTTCAAGCGGTTTGGCCCGTTTAGATGAAATATGCCTTGTCAAGCGTTACTTGATTTCCGAAAATTACTTTGGATGAACTTTGACAAATTCATATTGAGAATCGCCGCTCGTAAATTGTCCTGGTCGGTAAAATTCGTTGGCAAGAAAAACCTGCAAAAATGGTCAGTCAATCAAATCAGTTTACACAAAATCACCCACTATCGGCTATAATTTGCTCAACAATCTTGTATCCGACCTTGTGCTATTTTACCCACCTATAACGAGTGGCCTCTGAGGGGTGCGGGCAGAGAAAAAGTCAATTTAATTGGGTTGCTTTTATCATTTAACCCAATCAAGTTATTTGACCATAAAATTTGTGCACACTGAAATTTGATCTTACCAGGTCGGTCGAACAAAAGGACATAATTTGCTGGAAAATCATCAGGTGACGGTGTTATGCATCGAGGGCAAAAGAAATAATCATTTTGCCTTTGCTGCAGATTTAATCCGAAAAGGTTACCAGGTTCATATAGCCGAAAGCGGCACGGAAGGCCTTCGCTTTTTGGATGAAACGTGCCCGAACATTATCGTGATCAATGCCGCTTCTCTCCGCACCAACGGTCTGCGCATCACCAACCGCATTCGTAACCGGCTGCCGGAATGTCCGATCCTTTTGATCATCACTGAGGAAGAGCGGCTTGAAGACACGCAGGCGAACATCGTCCTGAAACTGCCCTTCACCGTACAAAAACTGGTCAACCGGCTGCGTGCCTTTCAAACCATCGAAGAAAAGCACTTGCATGTCCTCGGTCCGCTTCAGTTGAACACACGCTCCAACATGGTAGCCTGCAACGGCAAGGAAACTCATCTTACGCCCCGCCTGACCCGTTTATTGTGCCATATGATGGATCAACCTGGGATAACGTTGACACGTGAGGACCTGTTCAAGCAGGTTTGGGATACCAATTACACCGGGGATACCCGCACCCTGGATGTTCACATCAGTTGGCTGCGTCAGGCTATAGAAGAAGACCCACGTAAGCCTGTCCTCATCACCACCGAACGATCGGTTGGCTACAAACTCAACCTTTAACCAAAAAACTGCGCTCGATTGAGGCGCAATTTTTATATTTAATCTTTCTGAATCTAGTGGATTCCAGAGACTAAAGCCAGCAGCAGCCCACCAGCAATGACGCTGCCAAGTTGACCGGCAGTATTGGAGCCCATGGCATGCATCAGGATATAGTTGGTGGGATCTTCCTCCAAAGCCATTTTGGCGGAGAGCCGCCCAGCCATCGGGAAGGCACTGATCCCGCAGGCTCCCACCAAGGGATTGACCTTGTTGTGGGTGATGACTGCCATCAGTTTGCCGAACAGCAAGCCAGCCACGGTGTCAATCACAAATGCCAGCAGACCCAGTCCCAGTATCGCGATGGTGTTCCAGTTCAAAAAGCTTTCGGCTGTCATGGTGGAGCCAATTGCCAGCCCAAGGAACAACGTGGCGATGTTGATCAGTTCGTTTTGAGCCATTTTGCTCAGGCGGTCCACAACCAAGGCTTCCCGCAGCAAGTTACCCAACATCAGCGCTGCCATTAAGGGCGCGGCATCAGGCGCCACCAGTGCCACCAGCAGCGTGACCAGGATCGGGAAGACCACCAGGGTCAGCCGCGAGACTGGCTTGGGTGCATACTCCATCCGGATCAGGCGCTCCTTGCGGGTGGTCATCAGCCGCATAATCGGGGGTTGGATGATTGGGATCAGGCTCATGTAGGAGTAGGCAGCCACCGCAATCGGGGCGATGATCTCCGGCGCCAGCTTGGTTCCCACAAAAATTGCCGTAGGACCGTCAATGGCGCCAATCACCCCAATGGAAGCTGCCTGGTTCAGCGGGAAGCCAAGCAGCAATGCCAGCAAAAGCGTAGCGTAAATTCCAAACTGCCCCGCCGCTCCCAGCAAAACCAGGCTGGGCTGTGAGAGCAGTGGACCGAAATCGATCATGGCACCCACCCCGATAAAAATCAACAATGGGAGAAGTTCGGTCTTGATGCCTGCGTCATAAATGACCTTCATGAAACCAACTTCATTGGACATGCCCAGGTTTGCCAGCAGGCAGCCAAAACCGATTGGCAGCAGCAATACCGGTTCGTATTCCTTCCAGATCGCCAGGTAGATCAGCACCAATGCCACCGCAATCATGACGGCATTGCCCCAGGTAAAGTTGGCGAAACCTTTGCTTAGTTCAGTAAACAGGTTTGAAAAATCCATCGGCGCGGCCCCCTATGCCTGAAAGGTAAATAGGGGTTGGTTATGCTTTACCAGGTCCCCAGTTGAAATATGGACTTGCGCTATGATCCCATCGCGGCTTGAGCAAATGGCGTTTTTCATCTTCATGGCTTCCAGTGTGCACAAGGTTTGACCCGATTTGACCTGGTCGCCCGGTTTCACATCAATGGAGATGATTACGCCAGGGAGCGGCGCGGTCAGGTCCAGCGAACTGGATGTAGCCGGGGTAGCGCTCAACTTGGGCGCCACTCCTACCACGGGTTTGGATGGGTTTGGAAGCACCTCGGTTGGGCTGGCGGCGCTGCCCTCCTCTTCCGGCCACACCTCAAAGGTCTGACCGTCCACTTCGGTAATGACCGGCCTGGCATGAATATCCTGGATAGCCACTGAATAAGTCTGTCCTTCGATTTCAACCTTGATGATCATTATTTCCGTCCTCTGTTTGAATTTCTTAATGTTTGTTGAAGCCTGCCGGAGCTTAACCATTGACTACCCGTGGATGGTTTTGCCGATGCGCTTTGAGTTTTTCCTGAATGAGCCAATGCAAGCGCGTAAACCACTGCCACAGCGGCAGCCTGTTTTTGCATATTCAGGGAAACTTCCCCAGAAGCCTGTTCGCTTGGGGTATCCGCGTCTTCCAGTTTTTTGTCCTCTTCAGGCTTGCGATTGGTCAGCCTCACCAGTAGCGCCATGATCCCCCACAGCGCCAGGATCATGGCAAACACCAGCCCCATGCCCAGACCAGTGATCGTTAATCCTTGATTTATCGCCTCAGTCATTTTTCACCTACATCACACAGGCATGTTGCCGTGCTTGCGGGCAGTGACGTTCTCGACCTTGTTGGCCACTGCCGCCAGGGCTTCAATCAATTTCTGCCGCGTCTCCGCCGGCTCAATAACTTCGTCAATGTACCCCGCGTTGGCAGCGGCATAGGGCGTCAGATATTTCTGGCGGTATTCTTCTTCCAGCCGCGCCCGTTCAGCCTGAGGATCCCCAGACTCGCTGATCTGCTTGCGATGCAAGATGTTGGAGGCTCCTTCAGCCCCCATGACGGCGATCTCAGCGCTCGGCCAGGCATAGGTGATATCCGTGCCCAGGTATTTACTGCTCATGACCACGTAAGCGCCCCCATAAGCCTTGCGCGTGACCACACTGACCTTGGGTACGGTCGCTTCGGAGTAGGCAAACAGCACCTTGGCACCGTGACGGATGACCCCGCGATGTTCCTGATCCACTCCGGGCAGGAAACCGGGCGAGTCTACAAAGGTGACGATGGGCAAATTAAAGGCGTCACAGAAACGCACCATGCGGCAGATTTTATCGGATGAATCAATATCCATCACGCCCGCCATCATGGCCGGTTCCTGCGAAATGATGCCGACCGGTTTTCCATCCAGCCTGGCAAGCCCGACGATGGCATTCGGAGCGAATCCAGCCTGCAGTTCGAGAAACGAGCCTTTGTCGACAATCTGTGGGATGGCTGAATGCATGCTGTAAGGCAGACCGGGGTCCACCGGCACCAGGGAGTTCAAGCCCTCCGCCTGGCGGAAGGGACTGTCGGCAGGTTCCACAGCGGGGGCCTGGTCAACATTGTTGGATGGCAGGTAGCCCAACACCTGACGGCACAGCACCAGGGCGTCCTGCTCGCTAGAACTGACCAGGTGGGCGGTTCCGCTGATGCCTAAGTGCACATCTGCACCGCCCAGCGATTCAAAGTCCACATCCTCCCCTGTGACCGTTTTGATCACCTGGGGACCAGTCAGGAACATGTAGGATTGTTTTTGCACCATGATGATCAGGTCGGTCAGGGCTGGCGAATAAGCCGCGCCACCGGCGCAAGGACCCATGATCAGGCTGATTTGCGGCACAACGCCGGAATACTGGGCATTCCGGCGGAAGATTTCCGCATAACCGCCCAGGCTCTTGACGCCTTCTTGGATACGGGCGCCGCCCGAATCGAGCATGCCGACCACCGGGTTGCCGGTCTTGGCCGCCAGGTCCATCACCCGGCAAATCTTACGGCTGTGCATCTCGCCCAAAGCGCCACCCTGAACGGTGAAGTCCTGTGCATATACATAAACCGTTCGCCCATCCACCTTGCCGTAACCGGTTACGACCCCATCGCCCAGGGTGCTCTCAAGCTGCGGATCATTCTGTTGCACCACCAGGCCTTCCAGCTCACGAAAACTGCCCTCATCCAGCAAAAGGGTAATTCGTTCACGCGCGGTGAGACTGCCCTTGGCATGCTGCTTGTCAATCCTGGCTTGTCCGCCGCCAAGCTTGGCCGTTTCTCGCATTTTCTTTAGTTTTTCCAAGCGGGGATCTTCCTGAGTCATTCTTCTCCTCTGTTTTTATCTGTATTGATTGGTTTTTTGCCGCGGTATATGGTGAGTATCTTCCGGCAAAATTCACCCACCTATTGTAACATTATCCACCCTGAAGAGC
>JBAQMM010000226.1:0-4097 GCA_049302815.1 Anaerolineaceae bacterium
CAAAGAAGAATGGAATACCTTCTTTTCTGGCCATTGGAATTTTGCAGGTGTAAAACAAAACGGTCATCTCGCAATGTTTCCGGAGGAACTCCCTGCACGATTAATAAAAATGTTTTCTTTTGTAGGAGAAACCGTATTAGATCCATTTCTCGGCAGTGGAACGACATCTTTAGCTGCAAGAAATTTAAATAGGAACTCGGTAGGTTATGAAATCAATCCAGAGTTTACACCAATAATACAAGACAAATTAGGAGTCGATCAACAAAATCCAGCAGAATCAGAATATATTTTTCTACAAGATATTCAAAAATTCAATCTCTACAATAAAATTTCAGAATTACCTTATGTCTTTGCCGATCCTTTGAAACTCGATAAGAAGATTGATCCCAAAAAAATCCAATTTGGCTCAAAAATTGATAAAGATTCGATTAAACCAATTGACTACTTTTCGGTAAAAGAAATCATTAGCCCCTCGTTAATAAGACTAGATAATGACTTAATAATTCGTTTGCTTGGAATAAAAGAGAATAATTTGCGCAGTAAAGATGCAATTGAATATTTGAAGAAAAATTTTTTAGGTCAAAAAGTATTCCTAAAGTTTGATAATCAGAAATATGATGAAAACAACAACCTCCTTTGTTATCTTTATTTGAAGAATAAGACATTCATCAATGCCTACCTTCTTAAGGAAGGGCTAACAGACGTCGATACTTCACTTGAATATAGGTTTAAGAACAGGTTTCTGGAATATGGAGAACTAAAAAATGGCTAAAGAGTGGATACTTAACAGTGCAATGAATAGATACCAACTTAACTATAAACGAAACGTCGGTCCTACCTCAGAAAGCATTAGGAAATGTTCACCTAAAAATCTTGACCAATGGCGAGATTACTACTTTACCAACGTAAGATCCAAGGAACATATTGTAGAGCTTGGAAAGAGATTGTATATAAAGATTACAGAAGTAATTCAAGCAGAAGTTGAAGATATTACTGAACAAGATTGTATTGATTATCTGATGGGGCTTGTTATCGATAGAACTTACGACGGTTACATGAGAGAAATAAGTACAATTTATGGCCAGCTTGAAAAGGAGTTAGGAGTAAAAATCGAGCCTGCACCAGATGTATGGGATAGGCATTTCAATGTAGATTTCTACATTAAAGTAAATGAAAAATATATCGGTTTACAAATAAAACCAGTAAATCAGGGTATTCAACTTCCACAGATAATGAAGGAGAAAGAGCTTCAAAGAGCGTCTTTTAGAGAATTTAAAAAGAAATATGGCGGGGAAGTATTTTATGTATACTCATCGAAAGCCGGAAGTAATAAAACTATAATGAATCCCGAAGTAATCGAAGAAATTCAAGGAGAGATAGAGCGCCTTATCCAAGAAAATTAAGACAAATATTCTCTTTGTACGTACTAATTAAACTGGTCGATTTTTCTCTATTTCATTGATTGGAAGTATTATGGAACAGGCTCACCCCAAAAGTCATTTTGGAAGGCACCCGCCTGACCTTCAAGACCGAAATCGCCTTTGAACTCAACGAGCATGCCCGCTTTGTCGGGGCGCGTAAGCAGCGCTACCACTCCTGGATCGTGGACCGCTTTCATCTCTCCACCCAAGCAAGCTTACCAGTACCTAACCTACGGTAAGCGTTTAGACTTTCGCTGGCTGGAGGAACGTCTCGTTCCGCTGAACTTCCGCCTGATCTTCTGCACCCACCCGTCCGAATCCTTTGAAGCCGCCCGCGCGAAGCGGTTGAAGGTTTCCGGCAATCCGCGCCAGTACGACGACCTTGAGATATTCAAACGCGAACAGGATTTCCTGGAAGAACTGGTGCAACAGTCCCACCTGCCCAGCTTGCGGCTGGACCTTTCGGATAACAATATCCCGTCCGCGGTGGAACGCGTGGTGGATTGGATGGAGCAGACCGGCGGCTTGAGCATGCCGGATTAACCTCTTAAAAACGGGGAGAACAACTTTGCAGCCATCCAAGGCCGTAGTCTTGTCAACTCGTTCCTGTGATCGGTTTAATGGTTAAACCAACTTTATCAGGGTTCTTCCTCCTGTAATCATTTACGCCAATACATCACCTGAAATTGCCCAATAACAGGCTGTGCAGACAGCCCATCCACAAACGACCTCTCAGGCCATAACCAGGCAACCCACTTCATCCGGTTTTTGAAGGCCCGAAGTCACTGGTGACCCCGTTTTGCGGTGGTAGAATCTGAGAACTTTAGTCGTCAACCGCAAAGGAGCCAGCGCAAGCCTAATGAAAAAACACATCCGCAACTCAGCCAAAGCCGTGATCATCCGCGATGAAAAAATCCTGGTCCTGCGCAAGCAGGATGGTTTTAGCTCTTATACCGTCCTGCCTGGTGGCGGTCAGAAAAAGGGTGAGCCGCTGCCGGAGGCTCTGAAACGCGAATGTCTGGAGGAAATCAACGCTCCGGTCGAGGTGGGCGAGCTGCTTTTTGTGCGGGATTACATTGCCGACAACCATGAGTTCGCAGCCAACTCGGAACACCTTCACCAGGTGGAGTTTTACTTTGCCTGTACCTTGCCGGAGCACTACCTGCCCAGTGCTGGCAGCCAACCGGACTCGGGACAGCAGGAAGTCTGTTGGGCCCCCTTGGATCAACTTGAAGACATTGGGCTTTATCCTCGATACTTGTGCCAGTGGCTCCCCAGGCTCGACGATCCATCC
This sequence comes from Anaerolineaceae bacterium, assembly GCA_049302815.1. GTDB lineage: Bacteria > Chloroflexota > Anaerolineae > Anaerolineales > Anaerolineaceae > Mesolinea. The sequence continues at coordinate 2,716 of JBAQMM010000226.1, forward strand.
CGTCCGATTTACCTAGGGGATGTGAACTGAGCCGGAGCCCGGAACCAATCCCGTGGGCCCTTCACGGGGAAAGGTATAATTACCTTTTACGAGACTAAGGGATGGTTTCACTTTTGCATCGTCCATCCCAGTCAAGGAGTCCATAATGCGCCAAACCATGCTCACCAATGACCAACTGCTCTTCCTCCAGGAAGAAAAGCAAACCCTTTCGGAGATGTCGCGCGGGCTCTCCGAATTTAATCTGCCTGAAGAGTCCCTCGACACATTGCGTAAAGCCATTCACCAGTTGGATGAGTTGTTCCTGATCGTGGTGGTGGGTGAGTTCAACTCCGGCAAGAGCGCCCTGATCAACGCCTTGCTAGGTGAGCGCGTCCTGGCGGAAGGCGTGACCCCCACTACCGTACGCGTGACCCTGGTGCGCTGGGGTGAGCAGGTTCCGGAACAGATTGTCGATGAAGGTTTTGCCATCGTCACCTACCCGCTGCCCCTGCTCAAGGAACTCAACATCGTAGACTCACCCGGTACTAACGCCATTATCCGCCAGCACGAACGCCTGACCAGCGAATACGTTCCCCGCAGCGACCTGGTGCTCTTTACCACCTCAGCCGATCGACCCCTGACCGAGAGCGAACGCCTGTTCCTGGAGAAAATCCTCTCCTGGGGTAAGAAGGTCACTTTGATCATCAATAAATCAGACATTCTGGACGGGCAAGACGCTGTGGAAGAGGTGCGCGAGTTTGTACTGCAACACACCGCCAGCATCCTCGGCGTGGCGCCTGAGCTGTTTATTATCTCTGCCAAACTGGCACAAAAAGCCGCCCAGGTCTCTGATCCGCAAGAGAAGGCTGATTTACGCGCCGCCAGCGGTTTGGACGCACTTGAGACTTACATCACGGAAACATTGGATGATCGCGCCCGCCTGGAGCTGAAGTTTAAGAACCCACTGGGCGTGGCTGGCAACCTGGAACGCCAGGCGGAAGCCTCCAACCAGGCGCAGGCGGAGGAATTACGGGAAGACAACCTGTTGGTGCAGTCCCTCGAAAATCTGATTGCCAATTATCAAAAGGAGCTCCAATCGGAGATTCCACCCCGCCTGGCTGAGGTAGAAAACGTTCTCCAGAGGTTCGAAATCCGCGGGCAGGACTTTTTTGACAACACCATGCGCATCACCAATATTCGCAACCTGGCGAAAAGCGAGAAAATTAAAGCCAGGTTCGAGCAGGAAGTCTTGGCGGATGTGCCCCAGGAAATCGATGAAAAAGTACGCGCGCTCATCGATTGGCTGGTGGATAAAGACCTGAACGTCTGGTACCAGGTGATGGGGGCTTTGGAGCGCCGCCAGGCTTCCAGCCGCAGCCAGATGGACGGCAGCACCGTCAGCC
>JBAQMM010000227.1:0-9135 GCA_049302815.1 Anaerolineaceae bacterium
AGCAGCGGGCTTCCCAATTGCGGTCCGCCCAGGAGATGACTGACGGTCGCGGGCACATTGCTCAGTCCATAACCCTCATAATTGGGCAAAAGCACATCTGAAGAATCGGATATAGCCCCAAAATTGCGGTCGGTGAGGTGCGGTAATATGTTCTGTGAAAAATCAGGCACAAAGACCTCCAAGTTCAGTTTAGTTTCAAACAGGCTTCAGCAGCCAGCCAAAAAAGGCGTTCGCGAATATCCCCGCGATTGTTCCATCCACGATGATCCCAGGCATCCACCTTGACCAGGTCGCCCCCGTATAGGATCTGCCCAAAATCCACCCCACGGAACTTTGCCACAGCCATGAAAGCTGCCGCTTCCATCTCAACCGCCAGACAGCCCGCCGCCCGGTATTTCGCCAGTTTGACCGGCGTTTCCCGGTAGAATCCGTCCGTTGTCCAAGTCTTGGTCAGTTCATAGGGAACCTGGTGATCCTTAAGCGTAGTTTCAATGGCTGCCAGGGCTTTTTCGTCCGTCTCAACCTCTTCGGATGGGGGCAGGTAATGATAGGAAGTACCTTCCGCCCGGACAGCCGCGTAGGGTACCAACAGGTGACCAACCGCGACCTGCTCGTCTAGCACACCACAACCGCCACAGCCAATAAAATACTTCACCCCGAGGGCAATGGTCTCCTCCATCAAGCCTGCCGCCAATGGGGCGCCCACGCTTGGGTAGAAAAAAGCCAACCTTTGCCCCTGGTGGTCAATTTCGTAAAGGGGATGCTCACCATTCTCGGAGTGCATGCGGTAGACACATTTGGCATGGCGGCTCTCTACCACCCGGTCGATCACCTCACGAAAAAAACAGATGACGCAATGCTGTGGAACATCCATGGGTTTAATGTTGTATTCAGGCTCAATGATCGCCCTTCTATCCGGGTCATAATCGATGATGGGGTAAGTCACCGGGCAATCTCTCCAATCCATTCAATATCTTGCTCATCCGCAAAACGCTTTCGCATTACTTCAATGGCCTGCGGGTTATTGTCGATCAGGATAAAACGCCGGTCCAGATTCAGGCAGGCTTGACCAGTGGTCCCGCTGCCCGCAAAAAAATCCAAAACCTGATCCCCCGGGTTGGAGGATGCCCGAATGATCCTTTCAAGGATGGCCACAGGTTTTTGGGTGGGGTAGCCGGTTTTTTCGCGGCTGTTGGTGCCTACGATGGTGTGCCACCAGGTATCGGTGGGCAGTTTGCCCTTTTCAGCCTTTTCTTTACTCACCAATCCGGGGGCCATGTAAGGAATCCGGTCAATGTCATCCCGATTGAACACATAATTGTGATAGTCCTTGACGTAGAACAGGATGTTATCGTGCTTAGCCGGCCAGCGGTCTTTGGCTCTGCCGCCATAGTCATACGCCCAGATGATCTCATTCAGGAAATTCTCCCGACCAAAAATCTGATCCAGCATGATCTTGCAGTAATGCACTTCGCGGTAGTCTATATGAAAATACAGGCTGCCGTTGGGCTTGAGCAGTCGGTGGCTTTGCTCAAGCCTTGGGAGAAGAAAGGCTTCATAATCAACAAAAAAATCCCGGTAAGCCTGTTCTGAGACGACTTCACTTTGGTAGCTGTGATTGCCGAACCCAACCCGATCGCCGTTCTCCGCCCGGCGTGTTTTTAGACTCCTGCGCGCCTGCACCTTGCCCGTGTTGAAGGGCGGATCAATATAGATCAGGCTGACCGACTCATCGGGCTGTCCGATCAGAATGTTCAGGTTATCTCCGAAGTAAATCTGGCTGGTCATGGCGTCATTTTAACATAATGTTGGCTGTACCAGACAAAACCAGGGTCAACACCGGTTTCGCGTGAAAGCTGGTTATTGTTCCAGCTGCGATGTACAGTGGGGGCAGCGGATCGCCTTTAGCGGGATGTCCGTCTGGCAAAACGGGCAGGTCTTTTCAATTGGCTCTGCGGCTGTTGCTTCTTCGTGCTTACCGAGCTTTTCTGCGGCCTCCTTGACCTGCTTGAGCCCTCGGATCATTAAAAAGATACAAAATGCCACGATCACAAAGTTGATAACCGTGGTCAGAAAATTGCCATAAGCCAAAACAACCGCTCCCCGCTCCAGAGCCGCCACCAGGGTGGTTTTAGGAGGAAGCTGAACAGCATGCTTGTTGAGTTGGATATAAAGGTCTGAAAAATTGACGTTGCCCAGCAGCAGACCAATGGGAGGCATGATAACGTCGTTCACCAACCCATTCACCACAGAACCGAAGGCGCTGCCGATGATCACACCGACCGCCAGATTAAGTGCGTTGCCTTTAACCAGAAAATCACGAAAATCGTTGACCAGTTTTTTCATTAGGACCTCACAAGCAAAATATTGCTTGGATTATACCTTCCGGCTCTGGCTATACCAACTGTAAACCTGTTCGGATTAGATTACTGTATAATATGTAATAGAGAAGGTTATTTTAGTAGAGAGGATCTCATGGACGACAATATCGAAAATAAGCCTGAAGAAAAGGCTGAAGATAGCATGAAAGTATCAGCTGAAGAATGGAGCCAGGTTCCGCCCGCTGAACCAGTCTCGCCGGTTCCCCCCACGGAAACCGACCGCTGGGGAGCTCCCCAGCCTTCTGCCAGCGAAGATGCCGACCGTTGGACCGGCGAGCTTTATACACCCGAAAGTGAGCCTGCTTCGGGCAGCGGCGAGCCTGAAAGTGGCGCTACCGAAACGAAATCCCAAAAGCCCGAAGAGCCCGTCATCGTGGATATTCCATCCAACGGCTCAGTTCCGCCCTTTTCCACCCCACCCGCCCAGGAAAAAAGCAAATTCCCGGTGTGGGCGATCGTCCTGATTGTCTTGCTGGTAATTGGCCTATGTGTCGCATGCCCGCTTATCCTGATCTTTTCAGGATTGGTCAATTGGTTTCAAAGCAGCGGATTATTTCTGCCGCTGTTCATCTGAGTATCATTGAGTAAAAGACCTATGATAAATATCGGTGGCTTTGCGATTCCTATCCGCGGAGCAAGCTCACGCGGTATTACGGAATCGCAAGAACATCAGCCACCTCTTTAAGCTTCGAACCGACGCAGCAAGCTGCGCGGTATTCTGCTTCGCAATAAAGCATCTTTACAAGGAATATCCGAATGCATGCTCCCGGGATAAAGGCACCAAGAAGGATTCACAATCGGCATTTATGGCGGGGTAAATAGACAATTCCAGGCTGCGTAACAAATCCAAAGCAGGCGGGAGGATGAGGCACACCCCACCCCATATCTCAGTTCAAGAGAAGCCAATCCAACATCGAAGGTGGATTGTGCTGTTCTTTATCGCGTCCCACCGGATAGCAGTGTAAGCCCTGGTTGGGAAGTTCCGCCTGAATTTTAGGAGTTCAGCCCTTTTCCTGAGCGCACCGGAGCGACAATATGAGTATCAGAGGGACTGCGTTACCAAGATCCAAAACCTTAGCCCAGCTAATCCAGACAGTGCTCGCATCTTGGTGTGATCCCTGGCGGATCACACCCTGTTCACTTATCCCCCAGCTTCCCTTCCATCCCCCCGCATTTAGTACGCTTCCAAATCCTGGTCAGGCGCGCCCACTCCTCCAGACTCAATGCTTCTGCCCGCCGCTGGGCATCCAGACCTGCCTGACCCAGCAGACTTTCAGCCTGCGTTGGCGCAATTCCCAGACCGGAAGCAAGCGTGTTGCGTAAGGTCTTGCGTTTTTGTGAAAACCCGGCGTGCGCCAGATCAAAGAAAGCGTCCAAGTCTTTGGTCGGAATAAGCGGTTCATCGTACAGATCAATGGTTAACACGCTCGAGTCCACAGTCGGAGGCGGGAAGAAACAACCGGCGGGAATACGCGCGGCAATCTCCGGTTTGCCAAACACCTGCACCGATAAGGCTAGCAAGCTCATCTTTCCACCCCTGGCGCAAACCCTCTCTGCCACTTCCTGTTGGATGGTCAGCACCATCCGGGCGGGTTTATGCTCAGCCTCCAACAGGTGACGGATGATCGCCGAAGTGATGTAATAGGGAATGTTCGCCACTACTAAGTAATTCTCCACCGGCATCAAAGCATCCGGTGAAAGTTTCAGCATGTCCCCTTCCACGATGGTAACGTTCGCGAATCCGGCCAGAGCTTCCTGCAACGCCGGGATCATTTTCCGATCGATCTCGACCGCCGTCACCGCCTTGGCTTGCTGCGCCAACAAATAAGTCAGGCTGCCCAATCCTGCCCCAATTTCGAGCACATAATCCGAAGCCGTCACCCGGGCAGTGGTTACCACCTTCAGTAAAGCGGAGGGCTCCACCAAAAAGTTCTGCCCCAAGGATTTTTTGGGTCGCAGGTCATACTTTTTCAGTAAGGGTTGAATATTAAGAAAGGCAAGGCTCATGGCAGGATCACCGGGATATAGCCCGGAACCGGTGTGAGAAAGTACATTGTGGTCCAGTAATGCCAGCTTTCATAGTTGGAGTCATCAAAGCCAAGATCAATCCAATAACGCCCATCAATCCCGCCACCGGTGTCCGCAATCGTCCCATAGCCGTAGCCCGGCACGTAGACCTGTTGAAATGCCATGCCGTTATACCAGGCGCGGGTTACCGCAATCACACCTTTGGTGAGAGGTATCCCCGAGGCAGTGCCGGTATGACCGCCCTGCGAACTGGGCGTGTACGAGGTGGCATAAACAGTCACCTTGCGCCAGTATTCGATGGTATCCCCGTAGATCGTCTCGGTTCGCACCACGACGTGCGTACCGCGTCCCAAGACGCCGTCCATCGGATCGCTGGCTTTCCAGGGTCCTTCAGTCAGGATGGCAGTCTGCTCGCCGTCCTCCATTCTGACCCTTGAGCGGGTGATAACCAGCCCCAGCTGACCGGGCACCAGCACCGAAGTCATGTCCAGTTCAGTGTCGGGATCATCCTGGTAGCTGTTGACATAGGCAGTTTCATCTTTTTCGAGCAAGATCTGCTCCTGCACCTGCACCAGGTGGATTTCTCCATTCTTCGGCACAGGGCGGTCTTCAGGGGGGACGGTGTAATCCAGGTTTTGGGGAGTTAAGGTCAAGTCTGCCAGGGCATCAGCAACCGTGATGGCAGCTGAGAACCCGGAAACTGTTTGTGTGCCTATAGTGACCGTTACCAACCTGGCACGGCGGATGTCAAGTTCATTCACAGCCCGCAAGGTCGTCCCCAGCGGCAGAGAAAGCGCATCTTCGGGATGGACCGGGATGCCTGCCTTCCAGAGTGCCTCGCCAATAGTGCGCTGATCGGTAAAAAGGACCTGCTCTGTCCCATCCAAGTTTAATGCGATGCGTTTGGCCGGCTCGAATTGCAGGATAACAGCCTGACCGTCCGGTAAAGGCTGAGTCGGGTCAACCAGCGCGCCATTCCACATCAGCCTGTCTCCCGGAAATATCCTGAATCCGGCTAATTCCAACAAGTTGGCCGGGACGCGCTCGGTCGTCAACAATTCAACGGACTCAGACCCCGACACCACCTCGACAGGCAACGCTCTTTGCAGGACGATGTTTGTCTGGTTCAGGTTGAGCTGCCCTGCCGGCGGGAAGGCGCGATCCCCGGACTGCAATGTGTATCCTGCTGCACGAATCACCTGAGCCGGGGTGAAAGCAAGCGTGATGATTTCCTGCGCTGTGCCATTCACCACCAACATGTACTCGCCGTAGAAGTTCAGCATGACCAGTCCAACGCCCAAGACAATCAGGCTTATGGCAATAACCAAACCAGTCTTCGAATTGAACTTTTGTAAGGCATGTATCATTGATCAACAGTTTTTGGTCAAAAACCAAGGTGATTTGCAGTATATCACAGCCAATTCAGGCTGTCATTTTCCGGAATTCTTGATCTTCCGCAGCACCCGCACCAATGCGTCCTGCCATGTTTCGCCCTTCAGGTTGCCCAGGTTGATCCAATAGGCGTTTTTCCCCGGGCGGGCAATCGGGTCGATGTCCTTGAGGTCGCGCTGTTTCATCCCCTGCGACAGTGGGGGATAGGTCAGCACCAGTTGCCCATTGACAATGGTAATTGAATCCAATCCGATCACCTCGCCCAAAAGCTTGACCTTCATCTGGTAGAACAAATCCTTCACCCCATTCGGAAGTGCTCCAAAGCGGTCAGAAAACTCAATTTCGGTGGCAACCAGATCTTCCTCGCTGCGCAGGGAGGCAATCCGCCGGTACAGCGTCAGGCGCAGTTCCTGATCGGGGATGTAGGTGCTGGGGATTTCGCTGGAGAGGGGAAGTTCCACGTTGATGTTGAGACTGGGGGCATCCAACCAGGGCAGTCCACTTTCAGGCTCTGTTTCCATGCCGGCTTCACAGCGCAACAGGCGTACCGCCTGGGAAAGTAGGCGGGTATACAGTTGAAAGCCCACGGCGGCGATGTAGCCTGACTGGCGGGTACCCAGCAAATCTCCCGCCCCCCGCATCTCCAAATCCCGCATGGCAATGGCATAGCCGGCACCCAGCTGTGAGTTTTCCGCCAGCACCTCCAGGCGTTCCTGCCCGTCCATGGTGGGCTGGTGTCTCTGGCTGCGGAAAAGATACGCGAATGCCCGCTGAGCACCGCGGCCAACCCGCCCGCGCAGCTGATAAAGCTGTGCCAGCCCAAAGGTATCCGCCCGATCGATGATCAAGGTGTTGGCGTTGGGGATGTCCAGACCGGATTCGATGATGGATGTGCACAAAAGCAAATCATATTGCCCGGAAGTGAAGGCGTGCATGACATCCGCCAACTCTTCTTCCGGCATCTGACCGTGTGCTATGCCGATGCTGGCTTCCGGGATCAGGTTTTGCAGGTGGTTATAGACCGCCGGAATGGATTGCACCCGGTTGTGCACAAAAAACACCTGACCGCCGCGGTCTAGCTCGCGGATAACCGCCTCACGCACCAGTTTGGGGTCATAAGGTCCAATTTGCGTGATGATCGGCAGCCTCTCTTCAGGTGGCGAGTTGATGGTGGAAATATCGCGCACGCCGGTCAACGCCATGTAAAGCGTCCGGGGAATGGGTGTTGCCGTCAGCGTCAACACGTCCACTGAAGCACGCAGCTTCTTGAGGTGTTCCTTGTGGGCAACGCCAAAACGTTGCTCTTCATCGATGATCACCAGCCCCAAATCGTTGAACTGCACATCCGAAGAGATCAACCGGTGGGTACCTATAAGGATGTCCACCTGTTTTTTAGCCAGGCGCTTGATGATCTCGTTCTGTTCTTTTTGGCTGCGGAAGCGCGAGAGCATCTCAACCGTAACCGGAAAGGTCGCCAAGCGTTCCCGGAAGGTATCAAAATGCTGCTGCGCCAAGACGGTGGTAGGCACCAACACAGCCACCTGTTTGCCATCCGAAACCGCTTTAAAAGCCGCCCGCAGAGCCACCTCAGTCTTGCCATAGCCAACATCGCCGCACAACAGCCGGTCCATCGGCCGTTCCGTTTCCATGTCCATCTTAACCTGCTGGATCGCCAGCAGTTGATCCGGCGTTTCGATGTAGGGAAAACTGGCTTCCAATTCTTTTTGCCAATCGCTATCCGGGCTGAACTTGAAGCCTTTTGCGACCTGTCGCTTGGCGTACAACTCCAGTAAATCCTTGGCGACCTCCTGGACAGCATGCTTGACCTTATGCTTGGTCAGTGTCCATTCCGGGCTGCCCAGCCGGCTGACCGCCGGGCTGTCGCCATCAGGACCGATATAGCGCGAAACCCGGTCTGCCTGGTGAATTGGCACATACAGCAGGTCGTTATCCTTGTACTGAATGGTCAGGTATTCGCGCTGGATATTGTCAATCACTGGATGGTGCAGCCCCACAAACTTCCCGATACCATGATCGGTATGCACCACCCAATCGCCCGGTTTCAGATCTCCGTAAAGGGTTTCAGGCGCTTCAGAAATCACCGGCATCCTGCGGCGCATTTGTGGGCGACCCCAACCAAAAATTTCGCTGTCGGTCAGCAGGTGATGACTCTGAGACGAGGAGACTTTCATCACCCAGCCGCCCGAGAGCGAGCCCTCCACGAACTGTGCCTTTCCTTGCTCTTCCACGAGATCAGGATGATTTTCCTGCCATAGTTGACGCAGGCGCGCTGCCTGCCGCGAGACCACCGTCCAGGGCTGCTGCTTCTGCTCAAGCATGCTCAGATGCACTTGGAAATCCTTCAGGCGGCCGGCAAAGCGGGGACCCGGGTCAAAGGCGGCAGCCAGAGGCGTCCCTCCGATGGCATTGGTATGCCCCAATTCCAAGACCTGGTGATGGTTAAAACCATCCTCAATTTCAGACCAGGTAATGTATGGCAAGGGAGTTTCCTGGGGTAATATTTTTTGCTCCACCAGGCTGTTGAAGCGCTCGATCGATTCTTCTTCAATATCGTTGACCGCCGCGGAGATGAATTCCACCCCGTCCAGCAGAATTAGGGCGGAATCGGGCAGGTAATCCAGCAGGCTGGACGGGAAAGAATAGAGCGACGGGATTTGCAATTCGGTCAGGTTGGCGGTCGGGAAATTCTGCTTTTCGGCGATGCTGGGAAGCGCTTCGGCAGCCGGGAACACAAAGGTCTTTTCGAGGTTCGTCTCAGTGCGCTGTGTGGCAGGATTGAATTGCCTCAGCGTGTCGATCTCATCTCCAAAGAATTCAACCCGCACCGGCAGGGGTTCCGAAGGCGGCCAGACATCCAGGATGCCGCCGCGGCGGGAAAATTGCCCCACCTGCACCACGATGTTGCTGTATTGATAGCCCAATCCGACCCAGGTACGGGTGGTTTCCTGCAGGTCGTGTCTATCCCCCAGGCTCAGGCGTTGGGCACTGCGCAAAAAATCCCGGCGGGGGATGGTACGGGTCATGATCGCCCGGATTGGCGCCACAATCACCGGCGGTGTTTTGCTGGGAATAGCACCGGGCAGCAGGTATTTTGCCAGTTCAGCAAAAACTTGCAGGCGCTCCCGGCGGGTAGACTCAGACCAGGGTAAATTTTCGTAAAAGAGCGGGTTGGGCTCGGAGAAGTACAGGTTGTTGGCATCCGGCAACCAAAAATTGAGTTCGTCAAACAACCCCAAAGCCCGGTCTGCCCGGTTGGTCAGCAATAGGATCGGGACCTGCAGGTCACTGTGCAGTGCCGTCAGCAGCGCCAGCC
>JBAQMM010000228.1:0-5803 GCA_049302815.1 Anaerolineaceae bacterium
CCGGAAGGCGTGCGGTATAGTGTATCGCGGCTGTCGTGCCCAAGCTCATTCCACCAAACTTCGTTATCGTGCCCGGCATGAGGGGGTTCTGTGGAAGGCGGGTACTGGGTTGAATTGCTCAAAATGGCAGCTGTAGACCAGTCGCTGGCATTCCAATCATCAGCCGGGTTGTTAATGGTGTCCTGGGCGTTGTCACTGCCGCCGCCGCTGGTATCCCAGACCTCCATCCAGAGGGTCTCCGGGTTCCCGAGGTGGTTCTTTTCCACCGCCCATTCAATCACGGCAGGCGCATCAGTGGTAATGGCAGCTTCGTTTAGGGTTCCGGAAGTACCCCAATCCCAACCTGAGCCGGTCCATGCCACCATCTGCGTGTCTTCGATTCCGTAAGGCGCGGAATCCACCCAGGTATAGAGACCAAATTCGGGTTTGTGCGGGTCATTCACCTGGACGTTGCGCCCCCAGGCATCTGTGGTGGCGCCGCCGGCATCGTTGGTGGTGTCGATGTAAATGGCGTATTTGCCCCAATTTGCCGTTGCGAGTTCGGAATTGATGCTGTAGGCGAAATAGTACTGACTGGCATCCTCAGTGACATAAAGATCCAGAAGATCCATCGGGGTATTGCCGTTACCGTCGCCAGCTGGGTCGCTCGCAAGCGCTTCTCCGTACATGGGTTCGATGGCGCCTTCCACGAGCATGACCGGGGTGGACACTTTCAAAACGGCGGGTGTACCCCAGTCGGGGGCGTTCCAGTCGTCAGCCGGAAAGTTGAGGGTATCCTGGGCGTTATCGCCACCGCCCCCTCCGGTGCTCCAGACTTCCATCCACAGTTCGTCCGGGTCGCCCAGCTTAGCTTTGGAAAGCGACCATTCGATGATTGAGGTGGAGCCAGCGCCGATGGCAGCCGCGTCTACCTGGGCTCCAGCGCCCCAATCCCAACTGGAGCCGGTCCAAGGAACCACCTGAGTATGATCAACGCCATATGGCGGAGTGTCCACCCAGGTATACAGGGCAAATTCGGGTTTATGCGGGTCAGAGACGCTGACCGCCCTGCCCCACGCGTCAGAGGTGGCACCGTTGGCATCGCCGGTGGTGTCGACATAGATGGCATATTTGCCCCAATTATCGAGTGAAATATCCGCCGCGACTTCGAAGGCAAAGTAAAAATAAGCGGCATCCTGGGTCACCCACAGATTGCTTAAATCCAATGGAGCACCACCCATGGCATCACCAGCCGGGTCGGTCGCGATGACCGGTCCGTAGGATTCGTCAACGATCCCATCAATGGTTGGGGGATCTGTATGTGTCGTTTGTGCTTGAGTGAGATTTGAGGAAAAACCGAGTGAAAGGATCAGGGTGAGGCTGATCAGGGCTAAGAAGAAGGACTTCTTGGTTTTCATGGGTTCCTTTCTTTGTGTTTGTCTGTATTTATTATATCTTTTTAAGATTAAATTTACCAGTCGTATGGAACAACAGAGCTGGATAAATCAAGAAGGACAGCACAGTATTCCCGGGCTGGCGGAAAGTGGCTGAGAATGGCATTGTATCTGCCGGAAAACTGGTGTATGTACCCACTGCGTCGGGCATTCCGCTGCGCAAGCGTTTTGCGTGAACCTTGTTGGGTTTTGCTGGGGGCTATTTTTCCTCACCAAATACCATTTTTATCGCTCAACCCAACCTAAAGAATTGTCCGCTCAGGGAGGAATGGCAACGATGAAATGCAGGTCATACCAGCGCAAAAGGCCCGATGCCGCTTGGCATTTGTGGTAAGATAGTATCAGTATCACACACGGGGAGCCTGGTATGCCAGGCTGAGAGGGAAGCGCAAAGCTTCCGACCCGCATAACCTGATCCGGATAATGCCGGCGGAGGGATTGTCACACGACGACCACACCCTCCCAAGGCAGGAGGGTGTTTTTTATGACCAACAACGCGCGCGCTGTGCTCTTCGCCAACGGTCAAGCCGAGGACCCCACTTTGCTCAGGCTGGAACCTGGAGACTTTTTGGTGGCGGTGGATGGGGGGCTGCATCATCTGCGGATTTTGGGGCTTAACCCGCAGATGCTCGTGGGCGACCTGGATTCGGTCACAGCCCGGGAGGTGGAAGATTGTGCTGCAAACGGCGTAGAAATTTTGCACTACCCGCCCGCCAAAGACCAGACCGACCTGGAGTTGGCACTCGATCAAGCCATAGCGCGCGGTTACCGACGCATTTTAATTGCCTTCGCGCTGGGCGGCCGGCTGGATCACACTCTGGCGAACCTGGCACTGCTCTCCCGACCGGACTTGACCGAGTGCGAGGTGCGCCTGGATGACGGTCTGAGTGAAGTGCTACTCCTGCGGGATGAGATCGTTCTCATCACCGCGTTCGGAGAGCGGGTTTCCCTGCTGCCTTGGGGTGGTCCTGCCGAGGGTGTGCGGACTAAAGGGCTGGCGTACCCGCTCAGAGATGAAACACTCCTGCCCTACCAGACCCGCGGGGTGAGCAACCTTGCCACCGGCGAATCCTGCTCGATTTCCCTCCAAAAGGGCGCCCTGTTGGTGATCCATCAACGCAAAATTCCCGAAACAAAAGGAGAAAAAGCATGACAAAAAAAGTGTTCTTGATCTTAATCGGATCGATCCTGATCCTCTCGGCTTGTGGTGGTGATGCAACCCAACCGGAGGAAACCCCTACTGTAGAAGGGGAAACCCAAACCCTGACGGTTATGACGCACGACTCGTTTTCCGTGAGCGCGGACTTGATCAGCGCGTTTGAGAGCGCCAACAACGTCAAGATCAATTTCATCAAGGGCGGGGACACCGGCGCGACTCTCAACCGCTTGATCCTGACCTCGCTTTCCAGCACCCCAGAAGCGGATGTGTTCTATGGGCTGGATAACACCTTCCTTTCACGCGCACTGGAACATGATCTCTTGGAAGTCTATGATGCCCCGGCTCTTGAAGAAATCCCGGCGGAATTCAAGCTGGATGAGAGCAACCGTGCCCTGCCAATCGACTACGGCGATGTCTGCGTCAATTACGACAAATCCTGGTTTAAGGAGAAGAATTTAGCCCTGCCTGAATCCCTCGAAGACCTGGCCGACCCCAAGTATGCCGGCTTGTTGGTGGTGGAAAACCCCGCCACCTCTTCCCCCGGGTTGGGGTTCCTGCTGGCTTCCATTGCCGCGTTTGGCGAGGACGGCTGGCAGAGTTGGTGGCAGGACATGAAAGCCAATCAGGTAGCGATCGTCTCTGACTGGGAAAGCGCTTATTACACCAATTTCTCAGGCTCTTCCGGGCACGGCCCGCAGCCGATGGTGATCTCTTACGCCTCCAGCCCGGCGGCTGAACTGGTCTATGCCGAGACAGCCCTGACTGAATCCCCTACCGCTTCGATCGTGGCTGACGGTACCTGCTGGCGTCAGGTGGAGTTTGCCGGAATCTTAAAAGGCACCTCCCAGCGTGCCCTGGCAGAGAAGTTCATTGACTTTTTGCTGAGCCAGGAATTCCAGGAAGACGTCCCGCTGCAGATGTTTGTTTACCCGGTGCTGCCCACAGCAGCACTGCCGGAAGCTTTCATCCAAGCCAGCCAGGTTCCGGAAAAGCCCGCCAGCCTTGACCCCGCGCTGATTGCTGCCAATCGGGACGCCTGGGTGAGCGCCTGGACGGAATTGATGTTGAAGTAAGGAGAAGGTTTGAACCGGAACGCGAGAAAATCGACCTGGCGCACGCTGGCGCTGTGGCTTTTGCCGCTGGCATTCCTGCTGGTATTTTTTTACCAGCCGCTGATCGCTATTTTCAAGCTGGTTTTTTCACCTCAGTTCAGTCAAAGCTGGCAGAACTTCAGTCTAGAACAGGTCACTCGTCCGCTGGGCTTTACCCTCTGGCAGGCGGTTCTTTCGACCCTGCTGACGCTGGCACTTGGGCTGCCCAGTGCCTACCTGTTTTCCCACTTTGACTTTCGCGGGCGTAAGTTCCTGCGGCTGCTCACCCTTTTGCCTTTCATTCTGCCTACTGTGGTGGTGGCAGCCTGTTTTAACACGCTCCTGGGCCCGCGCGGCTGGCTCAACCTTGGACTGATGGCACTCTTCAACTTATCCGAGCCGCCAATTCAGCTGCTCAACAGCCTGCCAGCCATCCTTTTGGCGCACGTTTTTTACAACACATCCATCGTCATCCGCATTGTTGGCTCTGCCTGGAGCCGCTTGGATCAGCGCCTGGTGCAGGCCGCAACCATGCTGGGAGCCAGACCCGCCCAGGCATTTAAGGAAGTCACGCTGCCGCTGCTTTCACCTGCCATTATTGGTGCCACCTTGCTGGTGTTTTTGTTTGATTTCACCAGTTTTGGGGTTGTGCTTATGCTGGGAGGACCGCAGTATGCCACCCTGGAGGTGGAGATTTACACGCAAGCCATGTATATGTTGAATTTACCCCTGGCGGGGTTGTTGTCGGTGGTACAGCTGGGATTCACTCTGCTGATCGCACTGCTGCAAAACCGGCTCAGCGTCCCGCGGTACGGGCGGGCTGCGCTCAGCGCAGAAAAAACCAACCTGCGCAAGCCAAAAACCCGCGCTGAAAAGACCTGGACGACCGTGATCGTGATCCTGCTGGTGATCCTGATTGCCACCCCTCTGCTCAGCCTGACTCTGCGTTCGTTCGTGACGCTGGAAGCCGCCAGGGGGGAGCGCGGAGAGGTGCAAACGGGATTTACACTGCAATACTACCGCGAGTTGTTCGTGAACCGCACGGGCTCGCTCTTTTACGTTCCACCCATCACGGCGATCCGCAACTCGCTGATCTATTCCGGGCTGACGGTGTTAATCGCGACTGGGCTGGGTTTATTGGCGGCATACGCGCTCACGCGACCAGGCCGTCTGAACCGCTGGATTGAGCCGCTGTTCATGCTCCCGCTGGGCGCCAGCGCGGTGACCCTCGGTCTGGGCTTTCTGGTGGTGTTCAACGTCCCGCCCTGGACCAATCTGGATTTCCCGCTGTTAATCCCGATTGCCCATTCACTGGTGGCACTGCCGCTGGTGGTGCGGACGCTGCTGCCGGCTCTGCGTGGGATACCCAATTCCTTGCGCCAGGCAGCTGGCGTGTTGGGGGCGGGTCCCCTGCAGGCATTCAAAGAAGTGGATCTGCCTATCCTGCTGCGGGCGCTGATCGTGAGCATGGTGTTTGCTTTTACCATTTCCCTGGGAGAGTTCGGTGCCTCCAGTTTCTTAAGCACACCGCAGACCCCGACCATCCCGGTGGCGATCTACCGCTACATCTCGCAGCCGGGCGCGTTGAATTATGGACAAGCTCTGGCAATGTCCACCCTTTTGATGGGAGTGTGCGCGGCGGGGAGTTGGTTGATTGAAAAAATCCGCCTGCCCGGAGAGGAGTTATTCTGATGTTGGAAGTCAGGGATATTCACAAGACTTATGAAGGCAGACCGCTCCTCAACGGGGTTTCTTTCGGGGTCGATAGCGGGGAGATTGTCTGCCTCTTGGGGGAGTCCGGCAGCGGCAAGAGCACCCTGCTGCGCATCATTGCTGGGTTGGAGGAAGCTGATATGGGCTCGGTTTGGTGGAACGCACAGGATGTCAGTGCGGTGCCCGCCCATAAGCGCGGGTTTGGATTGATGTTCCAGGAATACGCGCTCTTCCCGCATCGGACGGTGGAGCAGAATGTGGCATTTGGGCTGCGCATGCAAAACCTGCCCAAAGCAGAAATTGAAAGCCGCACCCGGGCAGCTCTGCAAACCATCCGGATGGAAGGCTTTGCCAGCCGACCGGTAACCGAGCTTTCAGGGGGGGAGCAGCAGCGGGTGGCGTTAGCG
>JBAQMM010000229.1:0-21015 GCA_049302815.1 Anaerolineaceae bacterium
TACATCGAAGGGTTTTATAATACAACCAGGCTTCATTCGTCATTGGGTTACTTGTCCCCGTCAGAGTTTGAAGCTAAGTATCAAAAATCTCCTTAACTAGGTGTCCATTTTATGGGGTGAAGTTCACTGAAAACAGCTTTTCCCAAGCGACATCATTCAGGCTTTTCGGCGTACTACTCATAATTTCTCACCACCACTTCATCAACTTCCCCGCGTTTAGTGGAATCGGAATTAATCGCCCTTTTAGCGCGGACAACGCCAATATGATAAGCGGCGTATTGTTCTTTTATGAAGTCGGTTGCGGAGTTGGAAAGCATAAATTTAAGCCCTCTTGAAGTCAACTTATCGCAGCATACGCGCAGCCTTATTTGGTCATCTCTTGTAAAACCGCCTTTAGAATATCCTGTAAAGCTAGAAGTATCTGAAACAGGGTCATAAGGCGGGTCAAGATAAACAAACGCCTCTTTGGGTAACGCTTTAAGGACTTCCGCATAATCGACAGAAGTTAAATGAACAGTGGCCAAATTCAGGTATAAACTGACTGCCCGGAGCGTCGGGGCATTTACAATATTAGGATTGCGATAATTACCAAACGGGGAATTGAATTCGCCCGCATTATTTACACGAAACAAGCCGTTATAGCAGGTTTTATTTAGATACAGGACACGGGCAGCCTTTTCAATTTCGGTTAATGAAGCATATTTATCTTTGTCCCTGTCCCAATCCCTGACGGCATAGAACGAATCAGCTTCATTCTTGAAAGCCTGCAAAGCGGTAATTAGAGATTCTACATCATCTTTAATTACCCTATAAACGCCTATCAATTCGGCGTTTATATCGTTGACAAAAGCGGTTGCAGGCTGTAATTGAAAAAACAGCGCGCCGCCGCCGACGAAAGGTTCACAGTAAGTTGTAATCTTCTTGGGGAGCAATGGGGTTAAGGAATCCAACAGTTGCCTTTTCCCGCCAACCCATTTCAGAACGGGGGCAACCAACTTATTCTTTCTCATATGCGTTACCCCTCCTTTTCGTTCGGACATAGATACACTAAGATAGTTATAGCACGTTCGGACAGCAAATTCAATCCCCAATTTTCATTTTCGGCGTTTTGGGATTGAAGAAAAGGATTGACGTTTCTGCTGGTAGAATCAGCTAGTGCCGAGGACGCCGACCCCGGCACTAGTATTAAGGAGGAGAAGAAGAAGAGAAGTCGCCCTTTCGAATATATCTTATAATATCTCTCATCATCTTGCTTGACGCTTGACCTACGATTACCCTACGATTTGAGGTTTTATGTTTTCTATTGCAACAACTGCCTTGACCCGGACCTATAAGATCAAAGGCACCAAGAAACAGCCTGCCAGCACCCTGGTGGCATTGGACAATGTCAACCTGACAGTCAACAGCGGGGAGTTGTTCGGTTTGCTTGGTCCGAACGGCGCCGGCAAGACCACCCTTATCAAAGTGCTGACCACCCTGCTCGCCCCCACTCATGGCGAAGCCAGGGTAAACGGTCTGGATGTGATCAAGGACTCGGAAGAAGTCCGCAAAATCATCAACATGGTCTCCGGGGGAGAAACCTCCGGCTACGGACTGCTGACCGTGCGCGAAAACTTGTGGATGTTCTCCCAGTTCTACGGGATACCTTCCAAACAGGCAAACGCCCGCATCATGGAACTGCTCAAAGTGGTTGGTTTGGAGGACCGCGCCGACACCAAAAGCAGCAACCTCAGCACTGGTTTGCGACAGAAAATGAACATCGTGCGCGGTTTTATGACCGACCCGCTGGTGCTATTCCTGGATGAACCCACCCTTGGTCTGGATGTGGGTGCCGCACGGGACGTGCGTAATTTTGTGCGCCAATGGGTGGACGAAGATAAACACAGAACCCTGCTGCTCACCACCCACTACATGGTGGAAGCCGAAGAGCTGTGCGACCGCGTGGCGATCATTAATCAGGGCAAAATCCTGGCATGTGACACCCCAAAGCACCTAAAGCAAGCCCTCAGCTCCGAAGGTGTCTACTCCCTCCAGGTGAGCGGCATGGATGACACGGACTTTGACTTGCTCAAGCAAATCCCGGGCATCCGCCAAGGCACCCTGCGCCAGGTGGATCACGGCGCGGAGATGGAACTGGTGCTTATGGATGATGCGGTCTTATCCAGGTTAATGCTGTTCCTCTCCGACAAGGGCAGCCAGATCCAAACCCTGCATAAACGCGAAGCTACCCTGGAAGATGTTTTTGTCAGCCTGGTAGGCATTTCCATGAAGGAAGTGGAAAATGAGCATACAGACTAAGATCAGCAAAAACACCGGCTGGCGTTTGTTCTTTCAGACCGTCGCCGGGCGTGCCTATCCCCGTGTGATCGGCACGCAGCGCGATTTAAGCTGGCTTTTCTTTGATGTATTCCTGCCCTTTATGACCATGGTAGGTTATGTTTACGTCTACCGGGCGCTCAAAGCACCCGAGGAATACATCGGTTTCGTGGTGCTCGGCGGCGCCATGACCGCCTACTGGATCAACATCCTATGGTCCATGTCCAGCCAGCTTTACTGGGAAAAGGAAACCGGCAACCTGGCGCTCTACGTGATGGCGCCAACCTCAATGATGGCAATCCTGTTTGGCATGGCAACGGGCGGGCTTTTTGGCACCACCGTTCGGGCTCTGGTGATCCTGATCGCGGGCAGCTGGATGTTTCAGGTCAGCTACGCTGTCACGAGTTTTTGGACGCTTTTTGCAGTTTTCTTCCTGACTATGGTTGCTCTCTACGGCATGGGCATGATGACCTCCTCCCTTTTCCTGCTGTTCAACCGGGAAGCCTGGCACATGGCCAACCTGATGCAGGCTCCGGTGATGCTCTTTTCCGGGTTTTACTTCCCGGTGAAAGCTTTTGACTTTTGGATCGCGGCTGTGGCATCTATCGTGCCTTTAACTTTGGGCATGGATGCCATTCGACAACTGGTGTTTCCCTCAGGTGCGGCCCTCGGCTTCCTGAGCGTTCGGGTGGAAGTGATCATCCTGGCTGTTCTGGCGGTGGTGTATCTGGTCGCGGCTTATTTCCTGCTGCGGCGCATGGAAAAACTCGCCATTAAGCACGGCAAAATTACCGATCGGCTGGATTAATGCGATGACTACCACACCTGAGCAGCAAGAAAAATCCCCGAACCGATTGACCACCTTGAAGATCGCTGCCTGGTTAGGCTGGCTGATCGAATCCAATTGGACCGATCCCCTGACCTTCGCCATCTACTCCATCATCCGACCCATTTCGTCGGCAGCCATCCTGATCGTGATGTATCTGGTGATCCGCGGGGGTGATTTTGCCAACCCCGATTTCGTCAACATTTACATCGGGAACGCTTTTTACATTCTGGTGGGAGCCGCCATCCAGGGGGTCTCCTTCGGGATTTTGGATGACCGCGAACATTACCGCACGCTCAAATATCTTTACATCGCCCCCATCCGCATCCCGGTCTACCTGATCGGACGCAGTATCGCTTCCATTCTGATCGCCTCTCTATCTGTGATCATCACGCTGGTGTTCGGGGTGCTGTTTTTGGATCTTCCCATCCAGTGGGCTGGCATTAACTGGGGTTTGCTCCTGGTGACAATGGTATTGGGCTTGATGGTGATGGTCAGCATCGGCCTGATCCTGGGAGGGTGGACGTTGATCATCAAGAATAATGCCTGGAGCCTGGGGGAATCACTGGGGGCAGGTTTGTTCATTTTTTCTGGAGCAGTCTTTCCTCTATCGGTTCTGCCCAGGGCGCTTGAAGTGATTGGTTACCTCTTTCCGGTCGGTTACTGGCTGGTTTTGATCCGCCGTGCCATCGTCCCGGGGATTGGCAAAGCCTACCCCATGTTAACCAGCTACAGCAATCAGCAGCTCCTTTTGATTCTGGCCGGGTTCGCCGTCCTCTCCATGCTGGCTGCCATGTTCACTTTCAAACGCTTTGACTATATTGCCCGGGAACGCGGCAATATCGATATGATCTCGAATTACTGAGAGAGGCAATGGAAACAATCAATCAGGCTATCATCGTACACTCACCGATCGGCAGGCTGGAAGTGTCGGCAGGTCCGGTGGGGATACGTTGTTTGCGCATCCTGGCTGAGGGTGAGCCCGGGGCTTCTTCCCGGCCTGTTGGTTCACAATCTGCCTCGCCTTTGCTCAGCCAGGCTGCCGCGAATATCCAAGCCTACTTTCAGCGGGATGTGAAAAGCTTTTCGCTGCCCCTGGATATATCCGGTCTCGGTGAATTTCAACGCAGGGTGCTGGAGGCTGTCCAAACCATCCCTTGGGGTCACATCTTAACTTATGCTCAATTGGCAGGTTTGATCGACCAGCCGGGTGCAGCCCGTGCAGTCGGAACTGCGCTGGCGCGCAACCCCATTCTGCTGCTGATCCCTTGCCACCGTGTGATCGGGTCTGATCAAAGAATGCACGGATTTGCCTCCCCGGATGGCACCCGCACCAAAGAGTGGCTTTTACGCCACGAAGGACACCATATAATTGAAGAAAAACTGCTGGACTGATCCAGCGAAAGCATAGGAGTTTATGACCGAAAATCCCGAAACATACAAATCTGGTTTTGTCTCAATCGTGGGGAAGCCCAACGTGGGCAAAAGCACACTGACCAACCGCCTGCTGGGTCAGCTTGTCGCTGGCGTTTCCGCCAAGCCCCAAACCACCCGAAAACGGCAGCTTGCCATTCTGACAACGGATCAGGCTCAAATCCTGTTTGTAGACACTCCCGGCATGCACGAGCCCAAGGACAAACTGAGCCAATTCATCAATTCCGAAGCCACCTACGCCCTGCACGATGCCGACTTGATCCTGTTCCTGGTGGATGGCAGCCAGAAACCTGACGTTTTGGATGAAAAGTTGGCAGCCGCGCTAATGGAAGTGCAGAAGGATATTCCAGTCCTGCTTGTACTCAACAAAAGTGACCTGGCGGACAGCAAGACCTTTGCCACCAATAAGCGCCCTTATGAAGCGCTCGTTCCGGGCACCAGGAGCGTGGCCATTTCAGCCCACAACGGAAACGGCATTGCGCGTTTGCTGGAAGTTGTGATCGAACTCCTGCCTGTAGGACCGCAGTATTACCCGCCCGATCAAATCACCGAGGTGTTTGAACGTGATATTGCCGCGGAAATGATCCGGGCCGCCTGCCTGACCGTGCTGGAAGACGAAGTACCTTACAGCATCGCGGTGCGCGTGGATGAATATTCCGAACGCGAGAATGGCATGCTTTACATTAAAGCCACTATTTTTGTGGAACGGGATGCCCAAAAAGGCATCGTCATCGGAAAAAATGGCGAGATGATCAAACAAATTGGCTCAACCGCCCGGCAGGATATTGAAGCTATGAGCGCTCAAAAGGTATACCTGGACCTGACTGTCAAGGTGCACAAAGACTGGAAGAACGACACAGTCTTCCTCAAAGAAATGGGCCTGGCGAACAAAGCCTAGCATGAACCACACCACCGCAATCTTGTTCTGGACGATCATCGGGGTCTTGACCCTCTTGAACTGGATCGGGGCGGCTCAAAAAAATTGGAAGCTTTATTTTGCGACCAAACCGTTCGTCCTGGCAGCATTAATCCTGTACTTTGGATTGAATGGAGGTCTTCGGGCGGACAGGCTCCCGTTCATGGTTGGCTTGGTCTTCTCGCTGCTCGGGGATATCTTTCTCATCCCGCATTCCTACCGCTGGTTCATGGCCGGGCTGGTTGCCTTTTTCTGCACCCATTTGAGCTATCTGATCGGTTTCAGCCAACAACCGGCGTCACCTGCCCCGACTATTCTTTGCAGTATCGCGGCAGTCGCGTTGATCGGATTTTTATGCTGGTATATCTTGCGCAAAACCCAGGGCAAACCTGAGTTGAAATCTATGCGCAAGGTTTATTTGCCTTACAGCGTCGTCCTGGTCTTGATGGCTGAGACAGCCATCTTATGCTGGTTCCGTCCAGGCTGGTCCAAACCGGCCGCCGCGTTGGTCGGTCTCGGCAGTATCGGCTTCCTCACCTCGGATATTTTGCATGCCTGTGAGCGGATGGGCAAACGCATTCCCATGGCAAAATTCTGGATCATTCTGACCTATCACCTGGCGCAGTTCATGATCGTGACAGGCATATTACTGAAGGGCTAATTTCCCGGCACTCGCTGGGTTTCCGGCTCGCTCGCACACAGGCACCAACCATTGTGCTATAATTTACCCATCATAAAATCTTGAGATTATTGACCTGTTTGGAGGAGGTTTTTTATGACTGAAGACTATAATTCTGGTTCAAATATTACAAGTGAAGATAAAGTATGGTCCATGTTGGCCTATATTCTCTCTCCGATTGTTCCCATCATTATCCTGCTCATGAAAAACAAGCGCAACCGACCTTTCATCAAAGCGCATAATGCTCAGGCGCTGGCGTTTGGGGTCATCATCTGTCTTCTGACCGCAATTTTTGGTTACGGATTTTTTGGCCGGTTCATCGGCCTTGCTGGTTTCGTGGTGGAAGTGATCTGGGGTCTGCAAGCCAATCGGGGTGAATATGTGACCATCCCGTACATCACCGATTTCTGTAAAAAGCAAAATTGGTCCTAAGATTAATCCGGGTTTACTCTGACAAAAGAGGCTGTTCAGGCAGCCTCTTTTGTCATTCCGGCGCTAAACCTTAAATAGTCATTGGTTTCCTGCCTCAAGTTCAGCTAAAATACGGTTGTCTATTATTAATGATCGAAAATACAAGAATAATTGGAGGAAGCCTTGGTCATGCCTGAAGAAAAAAACATTCGCTTTTACGGAACCACCTGGTGTGGTGATTGCCGGCGTTCCAAGAAGGTCTTTGCTGCCTTGGACGTACCCTACCTGTGGTTTGATGTGGACGAGAATAAGCAGTCGGAAGCATTTGTCAGGGCTGCCAATAAAGGCATGTGCCGGGTGCCCACCATCGTTTTCCCGGATGGAGATATCCTGGTTGAGCCCAGTGACGAAGTCTTAAGTGAAAAACTGAAAGCTTTCCAGGCTTGATTTAGGCTTTACCGCCTTTGCATCCCCGCTGCCCGCAAATCAGCCTGAGCACGCCTATCACGACCATACCAAGCATGGCTACGCTGAACCAAAATACCAACCAGGCGCCGACTTCTTTCCTTCGCTGGAAAACATTGGACTGAGCCAACCTGTCCTTGAGCGAGTTTTTGAAAAACGTATTAGGCATAATCGGTTGAATCTGGTCTTGAAGCTGTTTCTCAAAATCAGCCAGTCCCTTTGCTTCAGGTTCATCGTTTACTGTTTCTTTCTTCATGTCTTCCTCCTCTGGAAACCCTGCCTCCGTTTACTCAGATCCAATCCCATGAGTTGTATCGATCCTCTCCCTCAATTCCAGTAACGTTCGATGATACAGGCTTTTAATGGCCCCTTCACTTTTGTTGAAGATTTCCGCGATTTCCGCGTTGGACAGTTTCTCCACAAATTTCAGAATGATCAACTCGCGCTTCTGCCTTGGCATATCATTGATCACCATCATCAGATAATCCATTTCTTGATTTTGAAGCGCTGACGTTTCTGGTGCCGCCAGTCGCGTAGGCAGGTTGGGCAGCGCTAATTGATCGATTGAGATCTCATTCACCTTGGATTTTTCCCGGTGATAGTTTGCCACCAGGTTGTGCGCGATGCGGTACAACCAGGCTGAAAAAGGCAGACCCATATGGCGGTAATGCCCGATATTTTGCAGTGCCCGGAAAAAAACTTTGGAGGTGAGGTCTTCTGCGTCGTGAGTGCTGCCAGTGCGGAAATAAATATAGTTGTAAATCCGCTCTACGTAGCGTTCATACAGCACCCCGAAAGCTTCCGGGTCCTTTTTTGCCTGGTTGATCAACTCAACTTCATCGTCGATCGGATCCAACTCATCACCTTAACGCTAAAGATTGCAATCAGGAGTCAATTTCTGTCATTCACCAAATTATATTGCATCACCAGAATATTGCGTCACCAGGCTTAATCAAACCAGCGCTGCTGAGCGGCTTTTTCAGTACAACCAGAGCCAAAAACTGGATCAGAATGTTCTCCCAAGCGGATCTTCACAGCCCATTTCATCCACCTCAAAACCCACTTCTAAGGTACAATAAGGTAGATGGAGAGCTACGGAAGGATGGTTAACAACCTTATCGGGCATGATTGTGATGGATTCCATTCAAGACTTTTCCCGATAACGGTTTGTTTGAATTTTGCCTCTTCTTATCAATTCTCCATCCACCAAAATTCCCAATTGTTACAATCATATTTGTGGGTCAATTTCACACTCAAGGAAGATAGCCAATGAACGGATACCTTTTCGATCAAAATATTTCCGACCTCGACTCGGATTTGTACACGCTCTCCGAATTGGAAGGCGAAAGACAAGCCCGCCGCCTGATCATGATCCCCAGCGAGAGCACCGCTCCCATTGCCGTACGTCAATTATTGGCGTCCCCGTTTACCAATATCTACGCCGAAGGCTACCCCAGGGCAGAAACGCGCACCATGACCCAGGAGCAGATCCTGGACTATGCGCAGCAGCTTGACACCTACCGCCGCCACAGTGATCTGCGTTATTACAAGGGCGTGGAATATGTCGATATCATCGAATCTTTGGCACGCCGGCGCGCGGCTGAATTATTTGCCGCGAATTCATTCGCTCCCGAAGACCTGTACGTGAACGTGCAGCCGCTCTCAGGCGCCCCTGCCAACAATGCCGTCTACACTGCCCTTATCCAGCCAGGCGATACCATCATGGGCATGGACCTGCTTCACGGCGGACACCTGACGCATGGCTCCCCAGTCAACCGCTCCGGTTTGTACTACCATGCCGTTCACTATACCGTTGACCCTGAAACCGAGAAACTCAACTACGACACCATCCTGAGTCTTGCCCAGGAGCATAAACCCAGGGTCATCATTGCCGGATACTCCTCCTACCCCTGGATTCCTGATTGGCTCAAGTTCCGTGAGATTGCAGATAGCGTCGGGGCTTACCTCCTGGCGGATGTTTCCCATATCGCCGGGCTGATCGCTGCCGGTGTTTGCTCCTCACCTATCGGGATTGCCGACGTGGTCACTTTTACCACCCACAAAACCCTGTGCGGACCCCGCGGGGCGGTCATCGTTTCCCACAACCGCGAGATCGGCGAGCGCATCGATAAGGGAGTTTTCCCCGGTGAACAGGGCGGACCTCATATGAATACCATCGCCGCCATGGCGCTGACCTTCAAGCTTGCCCGGACGGAACAATTCAGGCAGCTGCAGGTGCAAACCCTCAAAAATGCGGCTGTACTGGCGGATACTTTCCAGAAGAACGGTGTGCGTGTGCCATACCGCGGTACAGACAGCCATCTAACACTGATCGATTGCAAATCCTTCAAAGGTCCGGATGGCGTTCCCCTCAACGGTGACCTGGCTGCCCGCATCCTCGACCTGGCCGGCATCGTGGTGAATCGCAACACCATTCCCGGAGACCGCTCCGCCTTATCGGCTAGCGGCGTCCGCATGGGTTCCACCTGGCTCACCCAGCGCGGTTTTGTTGAATCCGATTTTGAAAGCATTGCCAACCTTGTCACAGAACTCTTTAGAGCCACCACGCCTTACCTGATGTGCGCCCAGGCTGGCAAGAAAACCCGCGCCAAAGTGGATTTTAAGACCATGTCTTCTGTCAGCACCAGGGTCCGCGATTTAGCCGACTCAAAACCCGCTACTCACGCGGGTCACGAGCGGCACGGTCTGCCCCATTTTTACTTCATTGATGACAAATTTGAAGGCGCGCATGCCGGCTTCGAGATTTCCGGGGAAAAAGCACGCTCTTTCCTTAACTTTACCCTGACCAGTGATATTGAAGCCCTCCAGCCTGGGCAATCGCAGCCCACCATCATGCACACCACCATGGGGGATGTCGAAGGCGTTCTGACCTGCAAGGAACTGACCAGGTTCATCCTGACTGTTCTGTCGGAAAAAGCAGGCCTGGCTTCCACCTGGCTGGAAGGCATCTCATCTGCCTTCATCTGGTACGACGAGGATGTCTGCCACAGAATTCCTGGTCCAGTCTCAATCACGCTTGCCCAACCCTATGAGGGTGATCCTCCCACCGGGGAGCCTGTTTGCCTGGATAAGCCCTACTTTGTTGGGATGCCAACGAATGTCCAAAACCCCGCTCTGCCCGAATTCATCTGGCAGGAACCCGCTGACCAGACACTCAAGCACACCACGCTATACGACAAACATGTCGCCCTGGGAGCCAAGATCATTCCGTTTGCCGGTTGGGAATTACCCGTCTGGTATTCCTCTGTTCTGGAAGAGCACAATGCCACCCGTACTGCCGCCGGTTTATTTGATGTGACCCATATGGGCGTGTTCCAGGCTGAGGGACCAGACGCTGCGTTATTCCTTGACGCGGTTTGCGCCAATGACGTCATCTCGCTGAAGATGGGCGAATCCCTGTACACACATTTTATGGATCCCCGAGCCAATGTGATCGATGATCTGCTGGTTTACCGGCGCGGCAAGCAAAAGTACCTTGTCGTGGTCAACGCCGCCAATGAAATCAAGGATTGGACCTGGCTCAATGCTGTGCGGGAAGGCACCTGCATGGTGGATCCCAACCGCCCCTGGGTGCGCAGCCCCGGCAGGCATGTAGTCCTGCGCAATCTCAAGGATCCCAAAGAAGGCGCTGATATGCGTGTGGATATCGCGCTCCAGGGTCCACTCAGCCGGGAAATTTTGTTAAAGCTGGCAGAGCCAACAGACCAGAGGAAGATACTCCGGCTGTACCGCACCCAACTTTGCGAGAGCAAATTGGACGGGTTGGACGTGGTCATCTCACGCACAGGCTACACTGGCGAGAAGATGTCCTTTGAGCTGTTTGTCCATCCGGATAGCGCTCCAAAATTATGGGATGCCATCATGAAGGCAGGCGAACCGCTGGGCTTGAAACCCTGCGGTCTGGGAGCGCGCGATTCCCTCCGAACCGAAGCAGGTCTTCCACTCTATGGGCATGAGATGGGCGGCGAGTTTAACTTCACCGTCAGCGAGGCCGGCTTCCTGCCCTATGTCAAGCTGAATACCACCTGGTTTATTGGTCGATCGGCCTTCCGGGAATGCGAGCGCAAACGCACGGGTATAGTCGTCCGTTTCCGCTTCGACGAAAAAGGAGTTCGCATGGCTCACCACAGCGACCCGGTCATGGATGTCAGGGGCAAAGTGATCGGAAAAGTGACCAGTTGTGCCATCGACCAGCAGGGTTACCTTACCGGACAAGCCTTTGTGGACCTGAAATCCGCCATGGAAGGCAGCCCAATCTTTATTTATCAAAGCGCTGCGGACAAGGCTCAAAAAGCCCCCGCCGAACTCACCCTCGGCGACAAGGTGTCCTTGCCCGGCGCAGCAACCATCATCAGTCGGTTCCTAAAGGTCTAACCACTATATAAAAAGGAGAGAAACAACAATATGCATACATCTTGGGACCATCGATACGCCCACCGAACTGCGGGCATATCCAGTTCTGTCATCCGGGAATTATTGAAAGTTACTTCTCAACCGGACATCATTTCGTTTGGCGGCGGTTTCCCCGCGGGGGAGCTTTTTCCCATTGATCGCGTCAAAGCAGCCTGCGATAAGGTACTGACCGAGAACGGGTCAAAAGCGCTTCAGTACAGTCAAACTGAGGGTTATGCCCCCTTGAGAGAATTGATTGCGAAAAGTGCTTGCAAATACGGTATCAAAGTAGCGCCTGATAATGTCCTGATCACAACCGGATCACAGCAGGCTTTGGATTTGTTGGGTCGCATTTTCTTGAACCGTGGTGATCGTGTATTGACAGAAAACCCCACCTATCTCGGGGCTTTGCAGGCCTGGAACGTTTATGGAGCTACCTATGAAACCATCGAATGCGATAATGACGGGCTTCAGACCGATAAATTGGAAGCCATCATTGGCAACAACATCAAATTCATGTATGTGCTCCCCAATTTCCAAAACCCGACCGGCGTGACACTTTCCCTGGAAAGACGCAGGAAACTGGTGGAACTGGCTGACCGCTATTGCGTTCCCATCGTTGAGGATGATCCGTATGGTCAGTTGCGCTTTGAAGGCGAGCATCTGCCGCCTGTGGTCGTTTTGGATGACGAACTGCGCGACAAAGACAACCCCACCTACCGGGGGAACGTAATTTATACCAGCACGTACTCCAAAATCCTGGCTCCAGGGCTTCGGATTGGTTGGGTCATCGCCCCCAATGAGGTCATCAAGAAACTTGTGCAAGCCAAACAGGGCGCTGATCTGCAATGCTCAACCTTCGATCAATACCTGGCGTATGAATTGGCCAGCGGCACGTGGTTGAAAGATCATATCCATATGATCCGCAAAGTTTACCGGGAGCGCCGCGACGCCATGGTTCAGGCTTTTGAGGATTTCATGCCGGAAGGTACCACCTGGACCCGACCGCAGGGTGGTTTGTTCCTGTGGCTGCGCCTGCCTGAAAAATGCAATACTGTGGAACTTTTCCCGAAAGCGATCGAAGAAAAAGTAGCCTACGTTCCAGGCACATCCTTCTACCCCAATGGCGGTGGAGAGAATACCATGCGATTGAATTTCTCCGCCTGCAATCCAGAAACCATCCGGATTGGCATCGAACGTCTATCCAAAATGGTCAGGAAGTGCATGTAAATCCCCATCCAACTTGCTTTCCCTATCAAAGCCCCCGATCGGATGATCGGGGGCTTTTTGTCCGAATAAGGGGGTACACCTTCGCACCCCGCAGCCAGTCAAATCACGTAATGGCGGTGAGCTTTTTACTTATTCCAAAGTGAAAACTCGGTCAGAATCGAATTGCCGATGAACTCCCGCAAAATCGAATTATCCGGCACGTACTCCGTCCCGGTTGGCAGGAACCATTCCAAGAACTTCAACAGGCGTTTGGCTTCAATATACTCCGGCGTTCCAAAAGGCACTTGCCGCAGCAACGGTTCCACCAGCGGTTTGAGCGTGGTCAGTTCATACGCGAGCGCGGAGTTAAAAATAACATCAGCATTCTCCTGGTAGGGGAAGATGTGCTGCTTCTCGCCTTGGCGAACCGATTCCCAACGTTGAATGGTATCCGCCGCGCTGTAGCCGCGATCGCGTGCGTCCCGCAGGATCCTCCTCAACATGCGCGTATCGGTGGTTGAAATGCGGTTGTGCCGGTCCAGGTTGAGCTGTGTCAGGCACGAAACGTAAATCCTGAAGGTGTCCTCCCGCCTTAGTTCAGGCAGCAAGCCGGGATTCATCCCATGGATCCCTTCCAGGATGATCATATCGCCTTTGTTGATTCTCACCCGTTCACCTTCGATGCTGAGACCTTTCTTAAAATCATAGCGGGGCAGCAGCACTTCCTTGCCGGCGGTCAGGTCGCGCACATCCGCGTATAACCGCTCCAAATCCAACGCCCGCAAGGACTCATAATCCTTGGTACCATCATCATTGAGCGGTGTCTTTTCCCGGTCCACAAAGAAATTGTCCATCTCCATGGCGAAGGGAGTGATTCCACGCGCCAGCAGTTGAATACTTAAGCGCTTGGAAAAGGTTGTCTTTCCTGAAGAGGATGGTCCCGCGATCAGGATGACACTCACCTGATCCTTGCGGTTGTCAATCGTTTCAGCAATTTCCGAGATCTGCATCTCGTGCAATGCCTCCGAAACCAATATGACCTCGTCAATATGTCCCTCCTGGATAGCGTCGTTCAATGCCCCGACCGAAGGGATCCCCAGTTTCTTGAGCCAATCGCCATACTCCCGGAACGTTTTCAACAAGGTTGGATACTTGGTCATGGGCGAGAGTTTGGTAGGTGCGTGCCGTCGTGGAAAGCGCAGAATAAAGGCATGATCCAGCAGCATTAGGTCAAACCACTTCAAATAGCCGGAAGACGGCACCATGTAACCATGATGGTAATCCCGCGTCTCACCGACCCGATAAAGCACCAAGTCCTTGCGCTGCCGGTATTTCAACAAACGCACCTTGTCGTCTTCACCGGCTTCGGTGAAGTAGGCGATGGCTTCCTCCAACGGCACCACCTCCCGTATAAAAGGCACATCCTGCTCCACCAGTTCGCGCATGGTGGCTTCAAGCAGGTCCAACTCCTCCTGGGAAAAACATTCCAGGTTCTCAACCTGGCAGTAATACCCGCCGGAAGAAACCGAGTGGTCAATGGTCAAAACCGCCCCGGGGAAACAGCGCCGAAATGCCACCTCCAATAAAAAGGTCAGCGATCTGCGGTAAATTCGGGCGCCATCCGCCTCCCCCATCGTCAGCGGAAATACCTGGACGTCCTGATCCAGGGGAAAGGTTAATTCACGTAAATTGCCATCCACAATCGCCCCCACAATCATGGAATCCTCCGAATCCTGGATGACGTCCATAAAGGATTTGAGGTTGGCACCCCTTTTGCCGGTGATAACGCGTCCGTCCGGCAAATTGACTTCAATGGTCAGGCGCGGTTTATCGGAAAGGTAAAATTCTGCTTCGTTCATCTTATAAATCTACTCCAAAACTCAAACTTGTGTGATCCTTACTGCTCTGCCAGTACAAAGATGGGAAGGACAGCAAAGTCATCCGGATCCAGTCCATCAATCGGTTTTGCCGTGGAAGGATAGGCACTCAAAACTTCCACATAGGTCGCGCTGGCACCTTCGGGAATGGCAACACCGATAATGCGCGTATGATTATTATCCGCCGGCGCTCCTCCAAAACGGTACTGCCCGGCATGCGCGCTCACGTCCCGCACCCGCCAGCATTGCGCCTATTATCAAAAAGCTAAAGAACTTGTTCTTCATTTCTCTCCTAAATTCTCCCAACCCGCACACCCTTCAGATCAAGCGAAACCATCCCCAAGCCACGTTCGTATCCTGGCTTGGTTGATTGAACAGCCCCCTACGGCTGAACCAACTTCACCACCAACGTCTCACCGCCTTCCAATTTGGGCGAAACCAGGAAATCCTTCAAAGAACCATCCGCGCCAAAGGTGACCTCACTGAATTGCTCCCGCCCCCACAAAGTTTCCACCTGGTAGGTTCCAGAGGAGAGCGGGCTGGTTTCCAGAGAAATGGTGCAGTTTTCCGCGAAGGGAATCCCGAGGTTTGCCAGCGTCAACAAAACCTCATTCCCTTCCACACGCAGGATGGCGTAGAGCCTGCGGCAGTTGGAAGTGAAGGGCAGGTATGCGCCGGAGCGCAGGGCGGGCTGTTGGTTGCGCAGATTGACCAGCCCCTTGTACCAGTTAAGGATTGAATCTGGGCCCTGCGCGAGTGTGGCGGCGTTGGTCTCTTCCCAGCCAGAATTTATCGCCTCCCAAGGCGTACCGGTTGTAAAGCCTGCCTGTGATTCGGTGGACCACTGCATGGGTGTGCGCAGCATCTCATCCGGCTTGTTGCCGGTCATGCCAATTTCCTCACCGTAATAAATGAAAGGCGTGCCAGGCCCGGTCAGGTAGATGAACGCCGCTGCCTTAGCTCTGATCATCTTCCCGCCAAAGAAAGAAGCCACCCGCTGTTGGTCGTGGTTGGTGAGGAAGGTGCTGAACTGGTAATCTGGGAAATATTCCAGCACATCCAGGTAGGACTTGATCACCCGGGAAGCGTCTGCCGCGTAAGCAGCGCCTTTGATATCCTCGGCCAGGTCGAACATGAACAAGCTGTCCAGCCCCTTTGGCTCGGCGTATTTTGCGGTGACTTGAAGATCCGTCCAGACCTCACCGACCGTGTAGGCTTCGGGGTTGATTGGCTTGTAAAAAGCCCGCCAATCCTGGAACCACTGGATGGTGCCTTTGGTATCCTGCAGGGCGGTGCCCTCCTCGTACAGGTACCGGGCGGCGTCCACTCTGAAACCGTCCACGCCAACCTCTTCAAGCCAAAACTGGCTGGCAGCATGAATGGCTTCCGTGACGTCGGGATTGTGATAATTCAAATCTGGCATACCACTCCAAAAAACGCCATAGTAAAACTGACCATTGTCACTACGATGCCAGGGGTCCTGCCCCCAGGGACCGGAAGTTCCAGGATCAGTCTTGGACCAAACATACCAATCGCTGTATTCACTGTTGGGATCTTTTGAGGAGATAAACCAGGGATGTTGAATGGAAGTGTGATTGATCACAAAATCGATAATGACATGCATGCCACGTTTATGGGCTTCCTGTAACAGTTGCTTGAAATCGTCCATGCTGCCGTAATCCGGGTTGACGGCAGTGTAGTCAGTCACATCATAGCCGTGGTACGAAGGGGAGGGTTGGATCGGCATCAGCCAGATTGCGCCCACCCCCAAGTCATCGGTCGTTTCCGGGTTGCCATCGTTCAGATAATCCAGCTGCTGAATGATCCCTTGAAAATCCCCGATGCCATCCCCATCCGAATCCTTGAAGGAGCGCACAAAGATCTCATAGAATACCACATCATTCCACCAGCCGCTGACTTCCCCGACAGGTGTTTCAGCCGCGCCGATCTCCGTTGATGCAGCAGCGAGAGTAGCTGGCGGCACCGTAGCAGTTGGTATTGGCTGCTCAGGAGTTTGCGTGGTTGCCGGCACAGCCTGGCAAGCAGCCAGCAGGAAAACCACCAGCACCATTAGCACCGATAATATGGTTGTCTTTTTCATAATTCATCTCCCGCAGGTAGGATCAAAACAAACCGCTTTCTGAAAGTCAGGAAGAAACAGAGATTTAATTATTGTACTTTACTTGAAACCTGTCTGCTGCCTGATTTTGAACCTCTGCTCGGCAGACGCTGGTTCAGTCTTCGCCGAGCGGCTGCACACAGGCAGTGGTGTCATTCTTGGGATCGTTGACTGCCTTGCTGACCTCCCAGTCCTGCAGGAGATCTGCGGGTGCCGGTTTAAGCATGGACATCAAGGCTGCTTCGTTATCAGTTTTCAGCCAGTCCCAGGCTTGATCCCCAGTCAAGATGACCGGCATGCGATCGTGAATTGGCGAGACCAGCGCATTGGCCGGGCAGGTGATAATCGTGCAAGTGGTCATGCCGGGTTCGGGAGAGAGACCCTTCGGCTCCCAATCGTCCCACAAGCCTGCAAAAGCGAAAGGATCACCATTTTTCAAGGAAAAATAGAAGGGAATTGAGCCTTTTTTGCTGGTCTTGCCGACCTTTTTCCATTCGTAAAAACCGTCCGCCAGGATCAGGCAGCGCTTATGTTTGAAGGATTGCTTATAGGAAGGTTTTTCGGCTATGGTTTCGGCACGGGCATTGATCATCTTAGAGCCGATGGAAGGGTCCTTTGCCCAAAATGGCACCAAACCCCAGCGCATCCAGGTTACGTCGCGGCTTTCGGGATCGAACACAACGGCAACATCCTGGGAAGGGGCAATGTTGTAGCGCCGGCGCCAGTTTTCAGGGATGTTGCCAAGCGCCAGGGCAGTCTGGATATCATCCGAATCGATTGCCATGCTGAAACGTCCGCACATAGGTGCTCCTTTGTCAGTTTGTGAGTGACTTTATTGAATTATAAGCCGAAGTGGAGAGGGTACTTTGCTGCCTAATGGGCGTCGCGTGGGAGGCCGAGGATGAGGAAAAAAGGCAAAAAGGGCAGGCGTTTTTACGCACACCCCCGTAGGCTTACTAAGGCCGCCTATCAACAGATAGAATCTGGTATCCTGATTCAGGAGCCTGGATCAGAGTAAACAAATTGGAACAATGGCTTATCAATTACGGAAAAGGTGCCCGCGCCACCTGCACTACTTTAAGCTTGGGAGATGTCGGTATGGAACCTGGGGACCACGCGGTTATGGTCAACGCTCTGAATCCCCTTCGGTACAGCGCTCATACGAGTGATCGTCTGAAGACCAATTGACCAACCTACACCTTCACCACCTGTATTTACATTTACTGACACGGTGAAACAATCTATTCAAAGGGGCAGTGCCAACAGAATGCAGGGCGGACTTAGCCTAAGGAGAATCATTTCATGAAGGAAACCGCCTTTTGTTTTATTTCCAGTTTACGCGTCATCATCCTGTGCACGTGCCAGCCTACCGCGCCATCCCCAACCCAAACGAGAGCCGAGAATGAACAAATAGCGGGCACGAGCATTCCTTTGGTCGCCACGTTTCTCCTGGCCCGACGTCCGCATCAGGTCATGCAGCAGTTTCTGCTGTTTGTTCAAGTAACTGGCATGGGATTCTTTTTTCATCGGCTCACATTTTCACTATTGACACGATTGTTAATTAAATCACATTCTGATAATCAGGGTTCAAACTATAAACCTGGACCAGCTTTATTGATAAAGCTTATATTATCTATCGCTTCTGGCTGGGGATCAGTGTATACTGATATCGTTCCATTAATTCAACATATTCCAAGGAGAATATATGAATACACTTACCATCATTTTGATAATTCTGGGGGCTCTTATCGTACTGTCCATATTATCAGGCATCCGCTTTATCCCCAACAACCGCATCGGTATCGTGGAAAAGCGCTTTGGGCGCCGCTCAGTCAAGGGTGGTTTTATCGCCCTGCATGGCGAAGCCGGCTACCAGCCGGACGTTCTGCGCGGTGGTCTGCATTTCCTGATGCCCGTTCAATTCCGCGTCCATATCGCCCCGCTGGTCACGATCGCGCAGGGAAAGATTGGCTACATATTCGCGCGTGATGGTGAACCGTTAAGCGCCATGCAGGTTTTGGCAACCAACACCAGCGCGAATGACTTCCAAGATGTGACCTTTTTTCTCACCCATGGCGGTCAGCGCGGTCCGCAGCGCCAGGTTTTGCGTGAGGGTACCTATGCCATCAACCTGGCACAATTTGTGGTCATCACGGAAGAGCGGGTCTATTATTTGCCGCTCAGTAAAGATGATCAGGCTGTCATCGAAAACATGACCGTTGTGATCAACAACCGCAAAGGTTTTACGCCTGTGGTGATCAAGGATTCCGATGACTCCATCGGCATCGTCACAGTCCATGATGGTCCATCACTGCCTTCAGGTGAGATCATCGCTCCGGTGGTCGGTGGGGATGCAAGTGACCCGCTCACCTATCACAACAATTTCCAGATGCCGGATCGCTTTATCAATGCCAACGGTCTGCGCGGACGGCAATTGCAGGTTTTGGTGGAAGGCACTTATTACCTAAACCGTCTGTTCGCGACCGTGGAAATGATCCCAAAAACTATTATTGACGTTGGTTTTGTGGGCGTGGTGGTTTCGTATACTGGCGGGGTCAGCGAAGATCTCTCCGGCTCGGAATACAGACATGGCGAACTGGTCAGCCGCGGCAGCCGCGGCGTGTGGAGCGAGCCACTTCTGCCTGGCAAGTATGCTTTCAATACCTATGCCGGCAAGGTTGTACCCGTCCCGACCACCAACATTATCCTTAAGTGGATCAAGACTGAAGTAGGGTCACATCATCTTGATGAGAACCTTTCAGAGGTATCTCTGATCACCAAGGACGCATTCGAACCCTCGCTCCCGCTCTCAGTAGTGATTCATATCGATTATCAGAAAGCCCCATTGGTGGTTCAGCGCTTTGGCGATGTGAAGAAACTGGTCGAACAGACCCTGGACCCGATGGTCTCAGCCTATTTCAAGAACATCGGTCAGACACGCACACTGATCCAATTAATCCAGGAGCGCAACGAAATCCAGCGGATTTCCAGTCAGGAGATGAGGGACAAATTCCTTCATTACAACCTGGAGTTGGAAGAGGTTTTGATTGGCACACCTGAAACCGCTGCGGATGACAAGAATATGGAGATCATCCTGAACCAGCTGCGTGCCCGCCAAATTGCAGTGGAGCAAATCGAAACTTTCCAGCGCCAGCAGGTTGCCGCAGCCAAAGAGCGTGAACTACGCGAAGCACAAGCCCGCACCGAGCAGCAGCGCAACATCACCGAGTCAGAGCTGAGCATCACTGTGCTATCCAACCAGGGTAAGGCGGATTACATGCGCGCCCTCCAGCAGGCAGCCCAAATTCGTGCGCTGGCTGAAGCGGAAGCCGAGAAGATCGCCCGCACCGGTATCGCCCAGGCTATTGCCACGGAAGAGCAAGTGGCTGCCTACGGCGGTCCGCAGTATCAGGTGACCCAGCAGGTGATGAACCGCTTTGCCGAAGCCGTGCAGCAATCCCGCGTGGACGTTGTTCCAAGGGTTGTGGTAGGCGGCAAAGATGAAGGCGGAGCCTCCGGCAGCAGCATCATGGAAGGTCTGTTGACCCTGCTGCTCTCGGACAAACTCAACATTGATCTGAGCACTGAAGGGAAAAAGGAGCGCAGTGAAGACTCGCAAAAACTGCGCGATGAAATCAAGCAGAGCCTGATGGAGAAGAAGGAAGCGCCTTCAGCTGAAAGTGCTGCTACAGTAAAAGAGTAAACATGTTTGGTATGAGCAAAGGCTGTCCCGATCGCTGGGACAGCCTTTTTCATTTGGTTTAGGTGAGCAGGCCGTTTGCCCTGGCATCCCACGCCATCGCGCTTCAGGCAGAGTTCAAATCCAGGCATACTTATAATGGATGATCAGGGCTTCACTTACCAGCCAATCCCTCACAGCCAGGATGGAAGCAGGCACGTTTACCCACACCAAGCCAAAAGGCTTTCCTCTTGCTGGCACAGCGAATTATTGAATGCCTAACAGGCTATCCCGTTATCTTGTGGGTTGGCTCAGTTAAGAATGATTTGGAGTACACCT
This sequence comes from Anaerolineaceae bacterium, assembly GCA_049302815.1. Lineage (GTDB taxonomy): Bacteria > Chloroflexota > Anaerolineae > Anaerolineales > Anaerolineaceae > Mesolinea. The sequence continues at coordinate 20,684 of JBAQMM010000229.1, forward strand.
GACGTACCAACCGCGCACCACCTATACCCAAAACGACCAGAGCAAGGATATAAAGGACCAGCATTGCTATAACCAGACGCATCTGCCAGCCCCCTCCGCTGTCTCTCCGGATGCCAGACCGGTGAGCTCAGCCACTCCTAGTGCGTTGACCAGGCAGAGGACGGCAGCGCCAAGCGGCCGGGCAATCCACTTCACCTGCAAGCCTGCTCGCAGCGCCACCCAAAGAGCAGCCCTCCAGGGCAATCGCAACTTATGTCTGACAATATAAAACAAGCTTCTTTTGCCATTTTTGTGTTCGATTTTTACACCTCACTCAAACTTTATCAGCAAGT
>JBAQMM010000230.1:0-2161 GCA_049302815.1 Anaerolineaceae bacterium
ATTCCCGCATGCGGAAAGGCTTGGTCACGTAATCATCCGCACCCAAATCCAAACCCTGGACCGCGTCATCCTCACCGGTCCGGGCGCTAATGACAATGACCGGCGTCTGGCTTACCTTGCGGTAAGCCCGTAAAAATTGATAGCCGTCCATATTAGGCATCATAATGTCGAGCAGCACAAGGTCCGGATGTTCATGCCGTGCCACAAATAGGGCATTCTGTCCATCATTTGCCAGCGCCACCCGGTACCCCTGCCCGTTCAGGTAATCCTGCAGCAGTTTCCGCACGTTGGATTGGTCGTCCACAACCAGGATGGTTTCTGTCATATGCACTCATGAATATTATGCCCCGGCCGCAACAGGAACTTATTTAGATTTAGTATAGATGCCTGGGTGGTTGCCCAAACCAAGCATCCAGTTTGCCAAGTGAGATTCTTAGCTTGCGTGCCAGGAAGTTGGACCAACAGCGCTTCTGTTAGCCCTTCAGGAGAGTGGCGGAAAATCCCTCTCGGCGGTATAATAATAGGGTTATGGACACTATGAAATTCGAACGATTCCCTGTCCGAGAACAACTATGACAGACGAAACTGAACTCCCTGAAATTCCGGTTGATGACAATACCGGCAGCTTGCAGCAAGTGGACATAGACAGCCAGATGCGGACAGCCTACCTCGATTATGCCATGAGCGTGATTGTTGCCCGCGCGCTCCCCGATGTGCGGGATGGGCTCAAGCCGGTGCATCGGCGCATCCTGTATGCCATGCAAGACCTGGGCATCCGCTCCAATGCTTCCTTTAAAAAATCCGCCAGGATCGTGGGAGAGGTACTGGGCAAATACCATCCCCATGGCGATTCGGCAGTCTACGAATCTATGGCACGCATGGCGCAGGATTTCTCGATGCGCTACCCGCTGGTGGATGGTCAGGGGAACTTTGGCTCGATCGATGGGGATTCCCCGGCTGCCATGCGTTACACCGAAGCCCGTCTGGCTAAAACCGCTGAAGAACTCCTGCTGGACCTGGAGAAGGACACGGTTGATTTCGTGGACAACTTTGACGGCTCCCTCCAGGAACCGGAAATCCTGCCAGCCCGCATGCCAAACCTGTTGATGAACGGTTCCAGCGGCATCGCGGTTGGTATGGCGACCAACATTCCACCTCACAACCTGCGTGAACTGGTGAATGCCCTCAACCTGCTGATTGACCGTTATGACGAGATCGACGAAGTCAGTGTGGAAGAGTTGATGCATCTCCTTCCCGGTCCGGATTTCCCGACCGGTGGCGTCATTGTGGGGAATGAAGGTATCCGCCAGGCGTACAGTACCGGGAGGGGGCGCCTGATTATGCGCGGCACCGCGGTCATTGAAGAGACCAAAACCGGCCGTTTCGCCATCACCATCACTGAAATTCCGTACCAGCTCAACAAAACCACCTTGATTGAGCGCATCGCCGAACTGGTGCGCGAGGGCAAGCTGGATGCCATTGCTGACATGCGAGATGAATCCGATCGGCGCGGAATGCGCATCCTGATTGAACTCAAGCGCGGAACCCAGCCAAAGAAGGTGCTCAACCAGCTCTATAAATACACACCCTTCCAATCGACTTTTGGAGTGCAGCTTTTGGCGCTGGTGGATGGGGAACCCCGCATGCTCACCCTCAAACGCGCCCTGCACCACTACCTGGAACATCGCCAGGTGGTGATCACCCGCCGGACCCTGTTTGAACTGGATAAAGCCAAGAAGCGCGCCCACATTCTGGACGGTCTGCTGATCGCATTGGATAACCTGGACGCGGTTATCAAGACCATCCGAGAATCTCCGGACGCAGATGTTGCCAAAACCCGCCTGATGGAGAACTTCACCCTGACCGAAGTCCAGGCACAAGCCATTCTGGACATGCAGCTGCGCCGTTTGGCAGCCCTGGAGCGCCAAAAAATTGTAGACGAACATCAGGCTCTCATGCTGCAAATTGCGGAGCTGGAAGACCTGCTGGCAAGCCCACACAAAATCCTTGAATTGATCCGGGCTGACTTGAATGACGTCGCCGCCAGATATGGCGATGAACGCCGCACCCGCATTGCTCCCGATCTGGACATGGACCTCTCCGATGAAGCCCTGGTGCAGGATGAGCCGGTATTTGTGTCCATCACGCAGCGCGGCTACAT
>JBAQMM010000231.1:0-5267 GCA_049302815.1 Anaerolineaceae bacterium
GCCCAGAGAGCACAGCGTTGATGTCATCCTCATCGCCCAGCGAACCGGAGATGCGCGTCCCCAGCTGGGACATGACCTCGTCGTAAATCTGGGAGGGGCGCTGGTCGATGATTAGGAGTGTTACGTAATACTTGCGCATCTCACGCGCGATGGTGCTGAAGATGGTCTGGGATGCCATTTCGCGGTTGAGCAGCTTGTGCGCTTCCTCCACCACCACCACCAGGGGGCGCGGTTCCTTGAAGTGTTGCTTATCCGTCTGGTGCTGGTTGGTTCTTTCCTTCCACCGGGCGCGGATCTTACGGGTGAGCAGATTGGTCACCAGCAGGTAGTCCAGTTCTGTTTCGTAATCGCCAAACGAGAGCACCACATGCCTGCCATTTTCCAAACTGTCGATGATCTGATCAAGCTCATTGGAGGAGGGATTTTCCACCAGGTAATCTTTGTGCCCAAGCCGGTTCAGTTTGCTGCGCAGCGCCTCGGCTGCCATGGCATTGATGCCCACCTTATTAGCCCAACATGCCACGCTGCCCGGCGCTGGGACCATTTTGCCTTCATCATTTGGAACCGTGAGACCCACCTGCATGTCCATGAATTCCGTGAACCAGCGCTCTCCATAGTCCCTCTTGAGAGCATCCAGGGTGGTGGCAGAGGTCTCGCGCAGGTCCAGTTCCTGAGTGAGCAGCAGAATATCCTCCGGGGTGATATCCGATTGGTCTATCTCAAGCGTGAAGTCTGGCTGTAGATCTCCAAAATGCGTCTTGGCGCCCAAACCCACCAATCTCACCTCATTTTTGAACTTACCCTTCAACCCTGGCACCGCCTGACCCGAGTCTGACGAGGTGCTGTCGATGCCGTACTCGTTGTGCATGTCAAAAATCAAGGTGGAAGCATGTTTGGCATGGATCAGACCTGCCAGGATCATGCGTGCCAAAAAAGACTTGCCCGAACCGGTGGTGCCAAATATGCCGGAAGAACGCTGGACGAACTTGTCCAGGTTCAAACACACCGGGTGCCCCTGTTCGCGCGTCTCCCCCACCCGAAAGATGCTCAGGTTGTCCTCCTCACCAAAAATCTGAGCGATGTCACCCGCGTCCGCCAGCTTAACCCCGGCATGATGGCTCGGGACGGTCTTGACCGGCATGGGGTTCTGGGTTTCCTGGTGCGCCTCGCGCCAGGGACCATATTCAGGCGAGCCGGGTATGGGTTCGCGGTCGAGCATCAAGACAGGCATCACTGCCAGGTTGGTAAACAGGGTTTGCCCGTGCAGCAGGCTTGCCAGCACGTCCGGCAGGCGCTCCTCGCTCTGCTCATCGGCAAAGCGTGCATCGGTCGATCCCAGCTGCAAATCGGTCACCAGCCCGTAAAAGCGCCAGGTACCGCTGTCCATTACCACAAAAGCGCCTTCCTGCACTTCCTGCGCGGGCACCTTGAGACGCACCTGTAGGTTGGCTTCCAATCCCCCGCCAACCACGTAGCCGATCACCGGATTTTCGTCCGCTTTTTCAGTCAATTTCTCTGCCATCTTGAACTCACTCCAATTCCGCCAGGGCGTTCAATACGCTCACCAATTTTGCATAATCGTCCCGCAGCAGCGTGATCAACTCTTTGCAAGCACCGCTGTACCAGTCCAGGTTGCCGAGGGATAGCTGCGCGCTGCGTGCCTGTGCCAGATGCGCCACCAGCAATTCTTCGATGGGCTGGTCCTGAAAGCGCAAAATATGCCGGAAGTAGCCGTACCTGCCCATGCTGGTGAAGCGCACCAACTCGCGGTCATCGCACAAATATAGTGCGTCCAGGCTGAGGGGCGGTCGGGGTGGCAGGCGATGATATAGCCTGCCATCATGCTGGTACCCAACAGTCAAAACATGGATCTCCACCGGCAGGTTGCGGTTGTAGCGGTTATCCGCGGTGTATTCACCGGGAATGCTCAAACCCGAAACCAGCTGCTTGACCAGTCCGTCATCGGTGATGACGATGTTGGTGATCAGCCCAAAAATCTCGGTCTGATCTTCCAGCCGCACCTTGCACAGGGCGCCTAAGGCGGGTGTTTCCAGCTCGCGCACGCGGCAACCTGCCACGAACTGACGGTTATCTGCCCGCAGCAATTTTCCGATGGGAATCTTTGCCTCTCCGTTCATTCGTTTCACCTTTTTAGAGTTGTTTATTGGCTTCCTTGTTGGAACGCAGTCCAATGCGCACGCCCTCCAGCTCGAACTGGTGCAACAGCATATCTTCCACGTAATCATGTTCCTGCAGGCTGATCACCGCCAGTTCGTGCGCCCGGTGTAGCAAATAAGGGTAAGGGTGCGTATCCAAAACCTGCACATCGCTGTAAATGGCAGCGTGCAGTAGGTCGATTTTCTGCGGGTATTGGCTTACCCAGGCAGGGAATTCCACCCGCACCAGGTAAGGCATTTTTTCGGTACCCACATTAAGATAGAAAAAATGCACCTTCAAACTGGAACTGCCTTCACCCTTGGTCACCGCCTCAAAAATTGCCGACCGTTCCCCTGGGTGGAGCAGCCGTCTAAGCAGGCGCGCGTCGCTGATGCCGCGTATAGTGCGCTGTTTGTCGTCATAGCGGCGAAGCGATTCAGATGGCACCTGCAGCAGGTTCAGCATGCGGCTGATCATCTCGGAGCCCGGCTTGTCGATGTAGCCGGCGCTGATCACATGCCTCTCTTCCAGGTGTGCATGGATTTCCTTTACATCGTTTTGGAGTTTCTCCCGCCTGTCTATCGCCCGCATGTTCAGATAAACATCCAACGGTCCGTCCGTCAGGGTGAGGGTGGGCTGGGCTTCTTCAGGAGCAAAGTCGAGCAGAGCCTGCCGTTCTGCCAGGTCGCGATGCAGGGCGACGATATCATCCCCAATCAGGCTGCCGTCCTCACTGAAAAGCTGATCGTGCGCGAGAAGCTGGCTTAATATATTGATTTCCGGAGCCTCGCCCGAACCCATGTGCGCTTTGATCAAGCCAACATTGATGACGCAAAACTGCAGGGTCCGGTGCCGATTCGGAGTGATCTGGGAGCCATCAGCCGCGATCAGAGTATAGTTTCTGAAAGCAGTTGGGGCTGGTTTGTGGGTCAGCAGCGCCTCCGAAATCGGCTTGGCACAATACAGGCTGCGCATTTGCTGCTCAGCCAGGCTCACCTTTTCGCGCACGACACCCAACGTTCGATCAGGGTCGGAGAAATTTTCCCACAGGGATTCTTCGAAACGCTTCAACTCAGATTGGTAACCCCTGGCATGCTGAGCATATAGCTCCAAGACTTTTTCAATTTGCAGGTAATTTACTGGCATTGACTCTCTTTCTGAGAGGTTTTGAACCGAACCCCGCTGCTAATTATAACCAATGCCCGCGGGAAATACCTGCCCTGCATCGATTTTCAAGAAGCGTTAACTCCGCCAGGGGATCAAGCCTGCCCGATCCGTTGTTGCATGCGAACCAACCTAGCAGGTTCACTCTCCCCGACGACCATCACAAACCAATTTCGCCCCAGACTTTGGCCTTTTTCATCATATCAGGACGTTCCGCCCTTCAGAATTTCATTTTATCTTTTCGATCCAGAATTTGATCAAAAATAAGTATAGTAATCTGGATCAAAAATGGAACATTTTCCGCCCATCGAGCGTCATAGTGGCAGCAAAACCTATTCAAGGAGAATCAAGATGAACAAGAAAATTACCATAATCCTTATCGCATCCCTCATGGTCGGTGCACTGATCCTTTCTGGTTGTACCCAGTCACTGCCTGCGGACGCGTCCAATACCACCAATCTGCGCACGCTGAGCGTCAGTGGAACCGGCACAGTGACCCTCGTACCGGACATTGCCTACATCAACATCGGTGTTCACAGTGAAGCAGAAAATGTTACCACCTCCCTAAACGACAATAACGAGCTGGCTACGGCGATTTCCACCGCCCTGCAAGCTGAAGGAATTGCGGAAAAAGACATCCAGACCGCCAACTTTAACGTCTATCCCATGCAGAAGTACGATGAGATGGGTCAACCCAGTGGCACAGTTTACGTGGTTGAGAATACTGTCTATGTGACCGTACGGGATTTGAGCAATCTCGGAAAATTGTTGGATATTGCCATTACAGCAGGTGCCAACAATATCTACGGCATCAACTTTGACGTAGCTGACCGAGACACTGCCCTCGAACAGGCGCGTGACCTTGCCATCCAGGATGGCAAGGAAAAAGCCCAGGCGGTCGCGGACGTTGCCGGCGTCACACTCGGCGCAATCCAGTCCATCAACGTTGCCGGCTCCAGCTATGTCCAAACCTATAAGGGAAATTATGGGATCGGCGGCGGCGGAGAGGCCAGCTCGGATACTTCTGTCCCAGTCTCAGCCGGTCAGATCGTGATCACCTATGATGCCAATCTCATCTATGAGATCAACTAACCCCACTCTCGGCTGAACCCGCTCCCCTACCGGGATAATTGCGCTATAATAAGGACTGGATAACCCGCAGTTTCGTATTAAAGTAATAAGGAGGTGCCCGATGGCAAGTAAAGACAAAGCGCAAAGAGAAGATCGTAAAAAACCAAAATTGAGCCCAAAAGAAAAGCGTAAAGCCAAGATTGAGAAGAAAAAGACCAGCACCGTGGTCAATACCAATGCTTAGAAGATAAATCAAAACAATAACCAGGCACCCGATTGGGTGCCTGGTGCGTTTTTCCCCGCATTATTGAAGAACAACTTCTCCGTTAGCGCCGGTCTCCAGCTGTAGGTCACGCATTCCCGATGGAAGGCTGCGCACCGCGAAGCGCGGTGACATGTCACGTTTTGCATAGCGTGCGTAACCTACATACCCCTTAGGGACGAAGTAAGCCTCGTCCGCAAAGAATAACCAACGCGTAGGGTCAGCAACAGATAGGGAGCAATCTTTTTTGATTGCACCAAACCATCCTTCATTCGCGCCGATCTTCTGAGTGCGAAGCCTCCCCTCTGCTTGCGCCCATACCTCTTTTGTATGGGAGGGACCGTGCGCGTGTCTTGACCGTAGGTCTCCACATCCCTATTTGCGTGGTTGTACGGGAAGATTTGCGTCAAAGTTAAGCCATGTGGATTTTGATTCACAAATCCTCCGCTACGAAAAATCCGTGCTCAACCATGACGCGAAAGACCGCGTTCAGGGAATAGCTGTTGAGGTGGGCAGTGCCAAACCCAAAGCCGCCGCCAACTGTGCCAGGGCACGCGCTTCGGCTTCCTGACCGCCGCTGGCAACCACTTCCTGCGCCTGCGCGATCAATGCA
>JBAQMM010000232.1:0-6493 GCA_049302815.1 Anaerolineaceae bacterium
TGCCTGGACTGCCCGATCGAAAACCTTGGAAAAATCGCCGCATGTAGGCTGCGAGGAAGTGGGACGTACCGCGTCGCTCTGCAGTCTGGCATAGAATTGGTCGGGCTGCAAATTGACCCGATCCACAAATTGTTCTTGCCCCCAGATGATATACATTGGAACGACATCAATATCGTATTGCGCCAGTAGTTTAGCAGGCAAATCGCAAGTGCTGTCAGTGATGATCTTGATCATTAACTCATCTCCGCTTAATATAATCGATCAATCATACACCCCTTTTCAGGAATATTAAGCGGTAGTTTCTTATGAAATCCGAACTGGCGCGCACCGGGCAGTGTTCAGTATTATCCTGGCGCTATCAGCAGCTCACCGGGATACAACAAGCCGTTTACCGGCAAATTTAGATGATTTTTTCCGTCCTGCCTGCCAGGTTTCGCAGGAATTCTAGTTGACCCACATGATAGGAATGATGAAAGAACATGAAGAACGCCAGCCACCCCCGTCTTTGCTTTTGCCCACCAAACAGGTCAATTTCCTCGTCAAATGCGGTCTCGTCCATGCCTGAGAGCTGCTGCTGGATAGCCTGGTTGAGCTCGCCCATGGTTTCCAACAGCCTCGACAGGGGAATAAGATCTGGTTCCTCGCCCAGAATGGGTTCAGACCCGCGCTGGTACCGCTTCAGATTCGGCACATCAGCCGGCAGTGGACCTCCCAGAATGCTCTGGATTGTGACCAGGTTGTCCGCGAGGTGGCCCAGCACCCAGATCATGCAGTTCCCGCCTTTGGGCGGTTGGATTAGGGCTTCCTGATCGGTCAGTCCTTCTGTTTGCTGCTGAATGATCTCCAGTTCATCATCCAGCATGTGCGCGTATTCTGAAGATAGAATCATGGTTTACCCCTCTTTTACCAGCAGGGTTATGCCTGTTGATTTAGCCAAATTAACCCCAATCCATCAGGGTTGTTGTCTTAGTTTGCTTATATGAGAGTAATATAAGTTTGAGTATAACATTCTCGCGCAATGTATTTATCCATTTCCCATAAGTCAATCGTATATTTTGGTTACTTGTTCAATAAAACAACTATAAGCAGCGTGCAGGATGGTCCAAGCACTGTGCATATGAATTCTACTCCGTTCCGGACTGTTGCTCTTCCTGATCGCTTCCGTTCTCAAACCGCAGGAATTCCAACGGAAGCGTGAACCCAAAATGCTCGCATAAAAGCCGCACGTCGTGATAATCCTCCGCGTCCAGGGCATAACCCGTGTGGAAATTCACCAGCCAACGCGCCTCAATGCAGTGGACCGCCTGTTCCAGAATCATCCCTTTGCCCGTCAGGGAAGCGGGTGGGTAATCCACGCCGCCGACTATCTTGCCTTCGCTATCCATTACATATGTATGTAGGTCCACCCGGCGCCCCGCTTCGTCTGCCAGCACGAAGTTGTGTTCCCAATCTCCGGGCGTGGGGAAGCGCCGGTAGCCGCTTGCTTCCAGCAGTTCCAACAACCTGGGCAGGTCCTGGTGGTTCAGCGCCACGTCCAGGTCTTTATGCGGGCGGGTTTGCTGGCCCAGCAGGGCGTCCACCGCCCAACCCCCATCCAAGCAAAGAAAAATTCCATGAGCGTCCATCAAACGAACAATCCGCACCACCTCGGTCGCGTCCATAGTTGCCTGGGCAGGAACCTGCGCGTTACCTGCCATGGATCAAGCCTCCCTCGTTGAAGGCGCCTGCTTTTCCAACTTCCCGGCAGCCAGGGCGAACGCCAAGGAAATCAGACAGGCAATGGCGCCCATCAAGTACAGCTCCCTGCCGCCATACTGATCATAGATCACGCCACTGACAGCGTTGCTGAGCATGTGAAAGGTGCCGTTGAGCGTGATGGTAATGAAGGTCATGGCAGTAGTCGTGTACTTTTGCGGGATCCTCAGATTGATCAGATGCACAGTACACACCAACCGTAAGGCATAACTGACACTGGTGGCAACGCTCATCGCAAAAACCATTTCCCCGGATGGGGAAAACCACACTGCCAGACGGCGCGCTAGGTCAAAAACCAGGATGAACAATACCAGCTTTCGCACCCCAAATCTGTCGATCAGCCGGTCGGACCACAGCATCAGTGGTACCTCACCCAAGGCGCTCAATGTGGCAGCCAGACCGATCACCCCCTCGGTCAGATGCAGGTCTTTCATGAAAATCGGCTCAAACGAACGGATACCGTCGCTCAACGGATCGGTAATCGCCAGGGCGAGCACGGTCAACAGCAGGAAGCGGTCGTCATAAATCAATTTGAGGATCCCGCCTAGTTTCAGCTGACCTTCCGCCTGCTCTTCCTTCTGACCGTTTTGGAACAGACTTCCAGGCATCATCAGCATGATCAGCATCGCCGCTGCCATCAAGCCCAGGAACAGCCAAGTGTTGGTCAGCATTCCCGATTTCTCGTAAATATAGCCTCCCGCGAAGGCGGTCAGCCCAAAACCGAGTGACCCCCATAATCGCAGGCTTCCGAAGGCGGGCTTTGCCTGCGAATTATTACCGGCTGAGACCCGGTAGGACAGGTTTTCAGTCGCAGCGATGTTGGTAGTGTTGATCACCCGGTGGCAGGTATAAAGCAGCATCACCAGGGCGAAGCTGCGTAAAAATGGCACAAATACCAGGGTGATTGTGGTGATGAACGCGGAGATCAGCAGGGTTTGGCGCTTGTTTTTGCTATTATCAAATAACAGGCCGTACTGGGGCGCGGTCAAAATCAACACAAATGAACTGACCACCATCAGCAAGCCGATTTGCACTCCGCTGAAACCGATTTCGCGAAAGTGCAGGTTAATAAACGGCTGGATAATCCCCATCCCACCAAACATCACCAGGAAGTACAGGCTGAACAGGAGGATGTTTTTTCTAAGCGAACGCTGATCAGATGGCATGGTAAATCCCAGTTTTTCTCAGAAAATGCGAGGGCTGGGTCTGTTACCCCACAGGTGGGGAACAAACTCCTGCCATTATATCATCCAGCCCTGGTAAGATGCCCTCCGCTGTTAAAAACGCCGATTTGATCCCCTTGTCTTTTTCAACCGATCCAACCTCTACCAAATCGAGGCGAGTGTACCCCTCCCGGTGCTCTTGTTTCTGTCCGGTTTTGGTCCAACAATACCACTAAGCCGCAAAAATCTGGCGAAATATGCCTCTTCAAGGTATAATTTATAAGATTAATGACTAAATGCATCTGCGGGAGGATCCCATGAAAGCCATCGTTCAACAACAACAACTTGCCCACGGGGTCGGGATTGTCGCCCGGGCCGTGACGTCGCGCAGCACCCTGCCAGTCCTTTCCAACATCCTGATCAAGACTGATTCCGGCCGGTTGAAGCTTTCCGCCACCAACTTGGAACTGGGCATCAGCACCTGGATCGGCGCCAAAATCCAGGAGGAGGGCGGGCTAACCGTCCCGTCCCGTACCTTCGCGGACATGGTGGGCAATCTCCCCAACGACGACGTTTCCCTGACGGTCGACCAGCGTACTCAGACCTTGAATGTACGCTGCGGCACGCTCAACACCGATATCAAAGGCATCAGCGCGGAAGAATTTCCGCCCATGCCCGCTCCGGATATGGCTACCAGCATTCCGTTGAACGTCGCCAACTTTAAGGATATGATCCAACAGGTGGTTTTTGCCGCCTCAACCGAAGATACCCGCCCCAACCTGACCGGCGTCCATTTGACCTTCGAAGGCGACCACCTGGTGCTGGCTGCCACGGATGGCTACCGCATTTCCATCTCCAGCGCCATCATGGCCCAGAAACCCGCCCAAAAGCTGGACGCCCTCATTCCCGCCCGTGCCCTCAGCGAGCTTTCCCGCGTGGCTGTCAACGGCGATGAGACCCTCCAGATGGCTTTCCCAGCTGGTCGCGGTCAGGTGATCTTCCACCTGAAGGATGTTGAGCTGGTTTCACAGTTGATCGAGGGTAACTTCCCCAATTACGCTGCCATCATTCCGCCTTCCTTCAAGACCCGCACGGTACTTTCCACGACCGATCTACTGAAAGCCTGCCGGCAGACCGAGATTATCGCCCGTGAAGGCAATTTCATCGCCCGTTTGGATATCCAACCCGAAAGCGGTGGAGAAAATCCCTCCCAGCTGGAAATTTCCGCCAACTCCGAACAGACCGGCTCCTCCGAAGTGATCGTGGATGCCTCCGTGGATGGCACACCCCTGCTGATCTCCTTCAACATCCGCTATCTGCGCGAGGTGCTCGAGGTGATCAAGACCCCCAACGTGGTGCTCGAGACCAATGCCGCCAACACCCCCGGCATGCTCCGGCCGGTGGGGGATGAGAACTTCAAGCACATCATCATGCCGATGAACATCTCGCGGTAATACAATTTGGAGCAAGTTGACACCGGGTGGATTTTCCATCCGGTGTCTTGGTTTAATGCTTCTCCGGTTTTTTCCTTTCTCCGAGATGATTAATCCCGGCCTGGCCAGTCAAAGTATAATTTCGCCATGCAAAACAATTGCCAAAATTTAAATCGACATTCCGTTCGTCTGTCAGGATATGATTATTCCCAACCGGGGGGATATTGCCTGACCATGCTAACTTTCAAGCGGGCGTGTATTTTCGGAAAAGTTACTGATGGCGTCATGGTTCAAAATGAAATAGGGAAGATTGTAGAAAATACCTGGTGGGAAATCCCCGATCACTTTCCAACAGTTGAACTGGGCGCTTTTATGGTGATGCCAAACCATTTACATGGCATTCTGGTCATCAGCAATTTAGAAGGCAAAGTTAAAAAAGGGACGACGAGTGTGGGTGGGATGACCGTAGGGGCGACGAATGTAGGGGCGACTCATGAGTCGCCCCTACATGGTGATTTCTCACCAAATGCGGAAATCACACAAAGAAAAACTATAGAAGGTCGTCCGGCAAAAACAATGCTTCGACCGCACGGTCCAGCAGAAATGTCAATTGGTGGCATCATTGGTCTTTTCAAAGCGGCAGTCTCTAAAAAAGTCCACGCTCAATATCAAAGTAACAAGATTCAAATTTGGCAACGAAACTATTATGACCATGTGTTCCGCGATGAAACCGATCACGAAAGAATCTTTGAATATATTTATTTCAATCCGTCACGATGGATTATAAATGACCAAGATACTTCCGGTATGATATGGTTGAGTGAAAAACACAGCAGGGGTGTCCCATGACCCTACCCCAAAGCGGCAGTGATCGTTATTACAGCGTTTACCTGGCATTATCGCAATACCCTATCCTGGCTGGACGTATTCGCGAACTCATGCGCCAAGAATTGTACCGGCAAGGCATCATTCAGCCAAATGCCCTGTACCTGGAAGCTGTCCAAAACGCCGTCCAATCCCAGGAAAGGGAAGGCTTGCACGATCCGCTCTCTGAAGAAGCCCCGGAAACCTGGGAGCACCGCAAAGCCCTCATCCTGGACCAACTGACCGATTCCTACTTTGCCAAACACTTCAATTTCGAGTCCCTCACCAGGGTGATCCAGCGCGCCCTCAACGAGCGTGGCGTGGAGGTGCCGGAAGTGATGATCGAATTCAATCCGGAAACTGCGCCCATGGAGCTGCTCTTCAACCAGGGTATGATGATCGAGAAAATGTCTGAAAATGAGCGGGCACCTTACGCCGCCAGACTGCACGAGATCAAGGTAGTGCTCATCCGCTCCATGATCAGTGACCAGTTGCGCTACATCAACATCGCCAAAGATTGGTTCACCATCTCCGACCTGGCAGAGATCCGCCAGCATAAACTTGGGCGGGGCCACGTTGGCGGCAAGGCTGCTGGCATGCTGCTGGCAGCGCGCATCCTCAAAGAAAAATCAAGCCGTCAGCTGCAGGAGAGCATGCAGACGCCCATTTCCTTTTACGTGGGTTCGGACCTGTTCTATTCGTTCATCTCCATCAACAACTTGTTGCACTGGAACGACCAAAAATACAAAGACGAAGAGCAGATGCGCCGGGATTATCCGCTGATTGTGCGGGATTTTGAACAGGGCGATTTTCCACCCAGCGCCATCCAACACCTTGAGACTGTCCTTAGCATGGCGGGCAAGCGCCCGCTGATCGTGCGCTCCTCCAGCCTGCTGGAAGACAACTTCGGAACTGCCTTTGCCGGTAAGTACGACAGCATCTTTTTACCTAACCAGGCAGAACCGGAACTTAATCTACGCGCATTACTGGTAGCGATGGCACGTATTTACGCCTCTACCCTCAACCCCACCGCGCTGCTCTACCGTAAAAGCCGCGGATTGCTCGATTACGATGAACGCATGGCGCTGCTTATCCAGGTGGTGGAAGGGCAGCAGGTCGGGCAGTTCTATTTCCCGCAGCTTTCGGGCGTGGCTTACAGCCAAAACCAGTATCGTTGGTCACCCCAGATCAAATCAGAGGACGGCTTCTTACGCCTTGTCTGGGGCTTGGGCACCCGCGCGGTCGACCGCGTCGGCAATGATTACCCCCGCCTGGTGG
>JBAQMM010000233.1:0-2283 GCA_049302815.1 Anaerolineaceae bacterium
GGCAGCGGCTGCTGGCAAATCGGGCAGGCAAAGAAACTGCCCGGCGCAACAGCAGGAGAAACACCAGCCGCCTTGGCAAGCGAAAAGACGCTGGGGGAAAACTGGGCGAAAGAGCCAGTCCACTGCAGGGCGGAATCCAAACCCACCAGGAACTTGAGCGGCAGGTGACGTTTGAACCAGCCCACCCTGAAGTGGGAAACACTGAGCTGCTTCTCGATCGCAAAGCCTGATTCCTTCAGCAGCCTGCGCATGGTTTTTGGGTGGAAGTCGAAATTCAGCGCGGCAAACTCCACTGGCTGGGGATCATAAGGATTCCACTCCTGCCTGCCTGTTAGATAGCGCAGGATCGACTTGAGGTTGCGTTTGTTGGCAAATTCCAAAATGAAGACAGCATTCTCTGATAATACCTGCCGCACACTTTGGAGTGCCAGGTCTGGCTGCGCCATATGATGCAGGGTGCGGATCATAGTAGCCCCGTCAAAGAGCCCGGAGACAAAGGGCAGCTTGTAGATATCCGCGGAAACGTAAATATAGCGGGGGCTCTCGCCCAGGCGCTGGCGGGCTTGCAAAAGCTGTGTGCGGGAGTAATCCAAGAGGACAATACGCTCATACATACTGTAACGGGGGGTGTTCCGACCCGCGCCGGCACCCAGCTCCAAGAGCAAATGACCCGGTTGGGTGAGCAGACGCCTGAGAGCGATGGCTTCAACGGTGTCTTCATATTGCCGTTCGCCTTGCTCCCAGAAGGTTTGCTGGTAATTGGAGCCTTCGTAAGAACAGACGGGTGGGGTGGGGTTGGATTGGTCGGTCATCATCATATTTTAAAATGCGTACGGGCAGGTTTGCCGGCAACACCCGAAGCAACCTTCTTACCGCTGCTTCCTCTCGGACCTGACGGGGTTCGCAGGGCTCCGCCGCGCCGGTCCCGCCCGAACGCCATTAAAGGATAATCGAGAGAAGCAGGGATGTCAACAGGCTGATGAGGTGGGTTTGGTAAGTAAAGCGGGCAGCCCATTAAACTGGATCTAAGCCAAAGAACTTATAAAGGCTTAACCTGAAATCTACTCGAATTCGCTAATCTTGGGCACGAATTCCTCGAACTCAATACCCTCTGTCGCTTCCGATAAGATCTCGTCCAAAGGCATTCTGCAAACCCAACTTGAATAATCAAAAGCCGATTGAACCGAGTAGAAACTCCACACCAACGAATCATCCATGATAGTAGAGTCAGCCACAATAATATCATTCATACCAATTTGAACGGCATAATAGGCATTTTGTTCAATCGCATAAATAATTACTGAATCTGACGAGCCATCCTGACCGAGGGAAGCTTCCCAGAGCACATAAAACCCTGACAAATAGGGATCGCGCGGGCTCCTTCCAATGATTTTTACCCAGTGAGAGGAGTCGTCTTCCAAATTATAGATGGTAACAGAATCTGAATAGTCAAAACGATAGTTATTTTTCCAGGTAACATAGGGGAATTCGATGCTTGGGCAACTTGCAGGAATTTTTTGCGGGAGCGTCTGCCAGGTTTGTTTGTTCAGATTGTACAGCGTCAGATGCAATTTCAGCAGACCTTCGTGCGTGGGAGGGTCATTTTCGATCACCATAAGGTCATTTGAAACATCAACGAATGAATAGAATGTTTCTTTATCTGAATCTTCCAAGATCAAGCGAACTTCTCCAGTAGCGAGGTCAATCGAATGAATTTGTGAGTGATAGCTTTCAGGCGGAGAGAATGTGGTCGTCGACAAATAAACCTTTCCGTCTTCGAGAGCCGCATAAGTGTGAAGTGGCACTGAGTGAAAAGTGGAGCTATCTGCTATGACCGTATTGATGTCTTCTTTTAAGTTGATCGCGTGCAGCTTCCAAGCTCCTGTCGCCCCCGGATTATCCACCTCCCCATAAATAAACCAGGGGTATTCATACGAAAACATGCCAAAGATAAACCCCGGGTTGAAGTCCGGTTCAGCAAACACGTTCAACGTTTGGTCAACAGGCGAGTAGCTATAGAGCGGTCCCTGTGGATTAACCTGAAAATAGAATTTGTCGTTTACATAAAACGGCCAGTATATTCTTTTTTGGGGGAACTCGACGCAGTATTTTTGAATTTTCTGAGCATCGAATGTGTATGTTTTTTTCTGAGGTACACCCCTTGCGGGCAGCAATGAGGTTGGCGCCAAGGTCGGTACTGGCTGGGTGATCTCGGGGGTTTCGGTCTTTGTTGCTGTTGGCAAGGGGGGTGTTCCGGTTTGCAGGATCAGAGGCTCAGTCTCA
>JBAQMM010000234.1:0-3682 GCA_049302815.1 Anaerolineaceae bacterium
GCTGAGCAGGTCATGTGCCGGCGTCTGGTCGGTAACCACGTCTGGAACCACGCCGCGCGTCTCCAGTTCTGGGAAAATCCGGGCGGCGTTGCCAATTAATCCGATGGACTTGGGAATGCCAGCCTGCACCGCCTCCTCCACCATGGTCATGGCTTCTTCGAGGCTATCAGTCAGGGCGTCCACGTAGCCAATTTCGAGCCGGCGGCGGGCACGTTCGCGGTCCACCTCAACGATCAGACCAACACCTCCGTTCATGGTGATGGCGAGGGGTTGGGCGCCGCCCATGCCGCCCAGACCGGCGGTGAGGACGAATTTGCCTTTGAGTGAAGTCCAGCCTTTCTGGCGCGCCAGTGAACCCAGGGTTTCATAGGTACCCTGCAGGATACCCTGCGTGCCAATGTAGATCCACGAGCCGGCGGTCATCTGACCGTACATGATCAGCCCTTTGGCAGCCAGTTCGTCAAAATGCTCCTGGGTGGCCCAGTGGGGCACCAGGTTGGAATTGGCGATCAGTACACGCGGAGCGTCTGTGTGGGTGCGGAAGATGGCGACCGGTTTGCCGGACTGTACCAGCAGGGTTTCATCGGCTTCAAGGTTCTTAAGGGATTCCAAAATGGCGTCAAAGGCTTCCCAAGAGCGGGCAGCTTGACCCCGACCGCCATAAACCACCAGGTCTTCGGGTTTTTCTGCCACAGCCGGGTCGAGGTTGTTTTGGATCATGCGGTAAGCCGCCTCAATTTGCCAGTTCTTACAGGTGAGATAAGACCCCCGCGGGGCGTGAACTACTCTGGGTTCAGACATACAGATATTTGCCTCCTGAAACTTGGTATTACGGTGATTATACAACCATCGTGAGGGGCGTGAGCCTTTTAGGGGAGGATCCTGGCTGGTGGTTCAGGCGAGCATCTTGAGCAGTTCCGCCCGCACTATTTCCAGGTGATGGGCGGCGTACAAAAATTCGTCCCGGCACAAGCCCTTGGCAACATAGGGGCTCACCCACCAAAACTCATTGCAGCAGTCATCGAACTGTTTGGCGGTGGGCTTTTGCAGCCAGTAATCCTCGTCGGTGGGCGCGGGGGCGAGTTGAATCAGCCCATCCTTGTCCAACAGAATTTTCAACATGCGGTCTTCGGCAAGGTATTGGTGCAGCTTTTCTATCGGGATGATCGAAAGATCAATGCGGTTGCCATCCTCAAAAAGCATCAGGTAAGCCAGCTGGGCGCCGGCATTGGGCGGGGGATTCCCCATCTCATCCGGTTTTTGCATGATAATACGCCGGCCGAAGTAGCGCAGCCACTCCTCACTGCTTTTAAAAGAATCCAGATCGCTAACCAGGTAAGTAATATCATAGTCCTGGAATGCGTCGCGGGGAGCCTTGGGATTGGCGCGCGAGCCGACCATGCCCACCACCCGCACCCTTGGGTCCTCGTTGGCATAATTCAGGAGCAGGTCGTACATTTCTTGTTCAGTGCGCATGGGTCGCCTCTTTGTAGGGGAGCAGTGGGCACTGTTGGCTGCTAAGCCACCAGTTCCAGCTGGTTGTTTTCCGGGTCGAGCAGGACGCTCTCATAATAGCCATCGCCGGTGGTGCGGGGTCCGCTCAGGAGGTGGCAGCCGGCAGCTTTCAGGGTTTCGGTGAGCGCGTCCACCTTTTCCGGGCTGCCCAGGCGAAAAGCGATGTGCGTATAACCCGTGGTACAAAGGGACTTTTCGGAAGGCGCCAGGTCGGGCCGGGTCATGAGCTCGATCCGGGCGCCGCTTTCGAAGCTCAAGAAGTAGGTTTGCAGACCGGTTTTGGGGTTGTGGTATTTCTGGTTGGCGACCGCGCCGAAGAAACGCGTATAGAAGTCTTTCACACGTTCCAAGTCCTGAACATATAGGGCGATGTGAGCAAGTTCCATAATACTATCCTGTTTGATAAGTTGTTTGAAAGTATTTTACTGGCAATTACGAAAGTATTTCAGATGATTATTCCACTTGGGCGTGGTATTAGAATGATTTATTTCCGGGGCTCCCCTTGGTTTTGTGGGGAACATCCACCACGTTACAGGCTTTCTTGGAACAGGAGATACCAAGTGTGACCAAACAAAAACAAGACCAAGAAATAATAAAATTCCAATAAAAACCTTCTCCGAGCAAGGAACTGGTCATCCTTGCTCAGAAGAATTGCATGGTTTGACCTGCTTTCTGGTGATTTTCACACGTTTCACTGACTCTCACTTTATTCTTGTCATGCAAAATCAACCTTTGATGAAAGGACTTTTTCAACACCCTCCCCGATTCTTATTGACGCAATATGATCCGTATGATATTATTTGCTCCCTGACGCCCCCATCGTCTAGCGGCCTAGGACGCGGCCCTTAGCCCTTGAGCGTATGCCAAAACCGAAGTTTAACAATCGCACACTTTGCTTGCCCCCATCGTCTAGCGGCCTAGGACGCGGCCCTCTCAAGGCCAAAACCGGGATTCGAATTCCCGTGGGGGCATCTTTCTTTAATGAGCCACGTGCATGCCAATCTTGAATAAAACTGTTCGTACCGATACTGATGAAGACCGAACCAGAGTATTCCCTCCGCTACCTCCGCCGTGTGGTCATCCGCGTTAGCGTGAAAATTCTGCTCAGCCTGCTCACACGGCTCAAAATTAGCAACCGCGCGAACTTCCCCAAACATGGTCCCCTCATCCTGCCGGCAGTCACGCCAGCGTGATGGAAGCCGTCCTGATGGCGGCATATTCCCCTAAACAGATCGAATTTCTCGGCAGCAGAGATATCCCCTTTGACCCCACTTATGCCTGGATTGTCAACGCTACGGGCTGATCCCCTCAACCGTGGCAACCGGATCGAGTCGTCCAATTCCCGTTCCCCGCGAGCATTTCACCCTCAAATCCCGGTTGAGGGTGGTTTGATGTCCTTGATGTTCAATTGCAGGGTCTGCCTGCCCATGTAGCTGTTGATTTCAAAGGCATAAGCGATATCCACATATTCTGGCAGGTGCTCCAGCCAATAACCCTGCTTGAAGGCAATGCCATCATACTCATTTTTTGCGGATCGCAGGACCAGCTTGAGGTGCTGTCCATCGCCGACGCCCTTAGCCTGCACTACCTGGCAATTCCTGCTGCAAAAAACTGCGTCGGGATTGCCACGGCCAGTCGGCTCCAGTTTGCGGACATCATCCAAAATACCCGGGACGTGTTCAGCACGCAGCTTGTCCAGGAAAATCTCCCGGTCAATCCCCAGGGCAGGCACCAAGTCCAAACCAGCCAGAGCCTTCCTCGCCAGCGCATTCAACCGCTCCAACAAGGCGGGAAGGTTATCATTCGATATCGTTAAGCCGGCAGCCAGCGAGTGACCGCCGTAGCGCACCAACAAATCCGCGCAGGCGTCCAAAGCCCTGGTGATGTCAAACTCTGGGATTGAGCGGCAGGAAGCTACCACTGTCGTGTCGTTCTGATGACCGATGATGGCGGGTTTGTACAGCGCTTCAGTGATGTGCGAGGCAGCCAGTCCCACCACACCCTCGTTGAATTCTGGGGACGCGGCAAAGATGATCGGCACAGTCGGGTCTGCGCGCAGGGCGCTCTCGATGGCATCGGTTTGGATGCAGAGGGTGATGTCTTTGCGCTGGCTGTTTTGTGCGTCCAACTGCTGCGCCAGCGCGCCGGCCTGGAATAGGTCCTGCGT
>JBAQMM010000235.1:0-6501 GCA_049302815.1 Anaerolineaceae bacterium
GCGCAGCTGCTTGCCAAGGAAGGCAAATACGCTCATGTGCGTATGCCCTCGGGTGAGGTTCGCCTGGTTCTGCAGGAATGCAGTGCCTCCATTGGGCAGGTTGGTAATGTTGAACATAGCAATATTAAACTGGGTAAAGCCGGGCGCAAACGCCACATGGGCTGGAGGCCGGAAGTTCGCGGCACAGCCATGTCCCCCCGTGACCATCCACATGGTGGTGGTGAGGGCCGCTCCCCGATTGGTATGGCAGGTCCGAAGAGCCCTTGGGGTAAACCCACTCTGGGATACAAGACCAGACGCAATAAACGGACGGATCAGATGATCATCCGCCACCGCTCCAAGGCGAAGCGCCGTTAGCGGTGAATGAGACGTAGAAAAGGACGATAAAATGTCGCGATCATTGAAAAAAGGGCCCTTCATTGAGCCAAAACTTTTGAAACGCATAGAAGATATGAACGCTAAGGGCGATAAAAAAGTCATTCGCACCTGGAGCCGTGCCAGCACCATCTTCCCGCAGATGGTCGGTCACACCATCGCCGTGCATGACGGTCACCGCCATGTGCCGATTTATGTGACTGAGAACATGGTTGGGCACCGCCTGGGTGAGTTTGCTCCCACCCGCTATTTCCGTGGTCACGTCCAGGAAAAAGCGACGAAGTGAGGTAAGAATGGCACAGGAAATTCGAGCAAGAATAACCAATCTCTCTTCTTCAGCCCAAAAGACTCGTCTGGTGGTGGACTTGGTGCGGGGAAAGCGGCTTAACGATGCCTTGGGTATTTTGAGCCTGACCCCCAACAAAGCCGCCGAACCAGTGCGCAAGCTGCTCTATTCGGCCATGTCCAATGCGGAAGAGAACTTCGGCGTTAGCCGGGACGATCTGATGGTTTACCAGATCTTCGCGGACGAAGCTCCCACCCGCAAATGGCGCTCTTTTGGTGCACGCGGTCGTTTCAAGCCGTTATTGAGACGGCGTTCTCACGTGACCGTGGTTTTACGCGAGATCGAGTAGCACAGGATAGAGAGTTAAGGAGATATTATGGGTCGTAAAGTACATCCAATTGGATTTCGCCTGGGGATCAACAAACCGTGGCTTGGGCGTTGGTATGCTGAAGGAAAAGACTACACTGAACAACTGCATCAGGACTTAAAGATTCGTGAACTGGTGTTGAAGGATTCCGAACGCGCCGGTGTTTCTGGCGTGGAAATCGAACGATATCCCGGCAAGGTCAAGGTTTCCCTGCATACCGCCAAACCCGGTATCCTGATTGGTCGAAAAGGCGAGAGTGTCAAGGTTTTGCGTCAGCAATTGGAAGCATTGACTGGCAAGAAGATTGACCTGGAAGTCAAGGAGATCAAATCGCCTGACATTGATGCCTACCTGGTTGCCCAGAACATTGCCGGGCAGTTGGAACGCCGCATCAGCTACCGCCGTGCGATGAAGCGTGCCATTCAGCAAGCTTTGCGCCAGGGCGCAGGCGGGATCAAAATATCTGTTTCCGGTCGTCTTTCCGGCGCCGAAATGGCTCGACGGGTCACCCTGCGTGAAGGTCGGGTTCCGCTGCAGACCTTGCGCGCCGATATTGACTTTGCCCGTGCTGAGGCATCCACAACCTACGGTCAGATCGGCATCAAAGTATGGATTTATCGAGGCATCGTCATGAATCTGGCTGAAGAGAAAGTTGAAGCCACCGAAGGTGTCTATATCAGCGAGTAATTATTAGGTAATTGTGAGGTAGTGGATTATGTTGATGCCAAAGAGAGTTAAATACCGCAAGCAACAACGCGGAAGAATGAAAGGTAAAGCCAGCCGCGGCGCGGATGTGAGCTTCGGTGAATATGGTTTGAAATCTCTGGAGTGCGGTTATTTGAGCGCACGCCAGATCGAAGCCGCCCGGCGTGCCATTGTGCACGAGATGAAACGCCGCGGCAAGGTATGGGTACGGGTCTTCCCTGATAAGCCCTACACAAAACGCGCCGCAGAAACCCGCATGGGTAAGGGTAAGGGTGCTGTTGACCATTGGGTGGCAGTGATTCGCCCCGGTCGGGTCATGTTCGAAGTCGGTGGTACCGATGACGAATCGGCTCTGCGCGCTTTGCAGCGTGCCCGCTACAAACTTGGTTTCAAGACCAAGATTGTTACTAAAGAAACGTTAGGAGAAGGTTCATGAACGCCAAGGAAATTAGAGAACTTTCTACGGAAGAAATAAAAAATAAATTGATGGATTCACGGCAGGAACTGATGAATTTACGGTTCCAAATGGTGACCGGTCAACTGACTGATACCAGCCGTTTCAAAGTTACCCGCCGTTTGATTGCGCGATATGAGACCGTTCTAGCGCAGCGCGTACAAGAGGGGAAGGAAGGTTAAGATGAATAAACGTCGTCGTCTCATAGGGACGGTTACCAGCGCAAAAACGCTCAAGACCGTCAACGTGGAAGTGTCCCGCACCTATCAGCATCCTCTGTATCACAAGGTGGTGCGCGGAAGCAAAATCTACAAGGTCCATGATGAACTGAATTGTCATGTGGGCGACAAGGTGAGCATCGTCGAATCGGCTCCGATCTCGCGCACAAAGCGCTGGGCAGTGGAGCAGGTCCTAAAAGTCGAAGTCCGTGGGGAAGGCGAACTTGAGACCATCTCTGAAGGAGATGCGGCATGATTCAACAAGAGGCTCGGTTAGTGGTTGCAGATAATACCGGCGCCCGCGAAATCCTGGTTATCCATGTGGTTGGCGGAACCAACCGCCGTTATGGCTACGTTGGTGACATCATCATCGGTACCGTGAAGAGTGCTTCACCCCAGTCGTCGGTCAAGAAGAGTGAAATTGTGAAAGCCGTGATTGTTCGTACCAGTAAAGGCTACCGTCGGGCGGATGGTTCCACGATTTGTTTTGATGACAATGCCGTGGTTATCTTGGATAGCGATGGTGTCAACCCGCGTGGGACCCGTATTTTTGGACCCGTGGCACGCGAACTGCGTGAAAAAGGCTTTATGAAAATCGTTTCATTGGCTCCGGAAGTTCTGTAGCTGATGATGTCAGGAGTGTCTAAATGAAGATGAAGATACGTAAAGGTGACCGCGTCAGGGTCATGCGTGGCGACGAAGATAGCAAGGGAAAAGTCGGTGAGGTCATCCGCGTCTTCCCCAAGGAAGATCGGGTCGTGGTGCAGGGCGCGAACATGGTCAAGAAGCATCAGAAGCAAACCCAGTCCGGTGGCAAGACCATCCCTTCGGGCATCCTTGAGTTTGAAGCACCGATTCACATTTCCAATGTGGAGTTGGTGGAAGAGTCAACCGAAAAGGCTCCCCGCGAGGGTAAGACCACCAAGGCAGCCCAGCCCGCCAAACCGGTCAAGAAGGCCAAGACCGCCAAAGCTGAAAAAGACACCAAAGATGCAAAAACCGCTGCGAGGAAACCGGCTGTGAAGCCGGTGAAGACCGCAACGGGCAAAGCACGTAAATCAGCTGAAAAGACTGAAGGCGCTGCCAAACCCGCAGCAAAGAAGCGCACGGCTACCAAGCCTGCCCCCAAAAAAAGCGGTACTGAGAACTAAGGCGCAGGTGAGTGGATATGAACAGACTACAACAACAATATAGAGAAGAAATAGCGCCGGCTTTGTTTAAGGAATTGGGGCTGAAAAACGTCATGCAGATCCCCCGCATTGAGAAAGTGGTGGTGAACATCGGCGTAGGTGAGGCTCTGGACAATCCCAAGGCGCTGGAAGCGGCCGTGAATGATCTGACCATTATCACCGGTCAGAAACCAGTCATCATCGCTGCCAAGAAAGCTATCTCCAACTTCAAACTGCGCGAAGGCCGCCAAATTGGCGTAAAAGTTACTTTGCGCGGGGAGAAAATGTGGGCTTTTCTGGATCGCCTGATCAACATTGCCCTGCCCCGCGTGCGTGACTTTCGCGGGATTTCTGGCGAGGCTTTTGATGGGCGCGGCAATTACACGCTGGGTCTGCAGGAACAATTGATCTTTCCTGAGATCCAATATGACAAGATTGACAAAGTCCGTGGCATGGAAGTAAGCATAGTCACAACGGCTGAGAATGACGATCAGGCGCGGGAACTGCTCAGCAAGTTTGGCATGCCCTTCAGGAAAGGAAACTAATGGCTAAAAAGTGTATGATGTACCGCGAAATGCGGCGGAAGTATCCCAATCAGGTAGTCAATCGCTGCCGGGTTTGTGGGAGACCCCGTGGATATATGCGCAAGTTTGGTCTTTGCCGAATTTGTTTTAGAGAACTGGCACTTCAGGGAAAAATCCCTGGTGTTACGAAATCATCCTGGTAATTAGACCTGGAGGGACTATCTATGACGATTACAGATCCAATTGCCGATATGTTGACCAGAATTCGCAACGTTGCCATGGCCGGACAAAGCCTGGTAGCCATGCCGAATTCCAAGATCAAGGAAGAAGTTGCCCGCATCCTTTTGGAAGAAGGCTACCTTGAGAGTATTGAGGTTGTCGATGGTAAAGCCAATGGCAGCAAGATTTTGCGTCTGCGGCTGAAATACATCGGCGAACGCCGCCACCGCCGACCGATCATTACCGGTTTGCAGCGTGTCAGCCGACCCGGCTGCCGCGTCTATACCTCGCGGGACGAAATCCCGTGGGTGCTTTCCGGCATCGGTATCGCGATTTTATCAACCCCCAAGGGGATCATGACCGGTCAGCGCGCCCGCAAGATTGGCGTTGGCGGTGAAATCCTCTGTAAGATTTGGTAGGAGGAAAAATGTCGCGAATCGGAAGATTACCGATCTCCGTCCCCAAGAATGTGGACGTTACGATTGAAGGCAAAAAGGTTACCGTCAAAGGTCCCCAGGGCAGCCTGGAGCAAACCTTCTCGCCCGAAATTGGGATCAAGATGGAAGACGGAAAGATATTGATTGAACGACCCAGTGATGAGCCCCGCATCCGTGCCCTGCATGGTACTACACGCGCGCTGTTGAATAACATGATCGTTGGTGTGAACAAAGGCTTCGAGCGTGTGCTGGAAATCAATGGTGTCGGTTACCGCGCAGAATTGAGCGGAAAAGATCTGGTGATTAATGTGGGTTACTCCCACCCGGTCAAATTCCCCGCTCCGGATGGCATTGCCTACGAAGTGGACATGAAGACCCGCCAGATCAAAGTAAAGGGACGTGACCGCCAACAGGTTGGACAGATCGCTGCCAATCTGCGCGAGATCCGCCCGCCGGAACATTACAAAGGTACAGGCATCCGTTACCAGGGTGAATTTGTCAAGCTCAAGCCTGGTAAGGCTGGAAAAACCGGTAAGTAGAGGTAAAAAATATGGCTAATAAATCAAGAAATGCAGCTCGATTACGCCGCCATGCGCGGGTACGCAAAAAGATTTTTGGGACGCCTGAACGCCCTCGCATGAATGTATACCGCAGCATCAACGAGATCTATGTGCAGGTGATCGATGATCATAGCGGCACAACGCTGGTCTCGGCATCAAGCGTGGATACTGGCATGAGGGAGCTGGTGAAAGGCAAGAACAAATCCGAACAGGCTCACCTGGTTGGAGAGGAAATTGCCAAACGGGCATTGGACAAAGGAATCAAGTCAGTGGTCATGGACCGCGGTGGGTACTGCTACACCGGTCGGTTGAAATCCCTGGCAGAGGGCGCGCGCAAGGGCGGGCTGGAATTCTAAGCTGAGGAAACAATGGAAGATTTTCAAACATTAGAAACACAATACGACGAACGCGTGATTGATATTGCCCGGGTAGCCAAGGTTGTCAAAGGTGGACGCAGGTTTTCCTTCCGTGTCACCGTGGTGGTTGGCGATAATAATGGAAACGTTGGGCTGGGCATGGGTAAAGCCGGTGCTGTACCGGATGCAATGCGCAAAGCCACTGAACGCGCCCACAAGAACATGCACAAGGTCAGTCTGTTGGGCACAACCATCGCCCATGAGGTGATTGGCACCCAAAGTGGAGCGAAAGTGCTGCTGAAGCCTGCTTCACTCGGTACTGGTGTCATCGCGGCTGGCGGTGTGCGTGCGGTCTGTGAAGCCGCAGGCATCAAGGACATCCTGACCAAATCCTTGGGCAGCAGCAACATGCTCAACATTGTTCAGGCTACTTTTGACGCGCTT
This sequence comes from Anaerolineaceae bacterium, assembly GCA_049302815.1. GTDB lineage: Bacteria > Chloroflexota > Anaerolineae > Anaerolineales > Anaerolineaceae > Mesolinea. The sequence continues at coordinate 6,115 of JBAQMM010000235.1, forward strand.
TCCCAGCTTAAGTCCCCCGAAACCGTCGCTATTGAGCGCGGTAAGGACATCTCCGAGGTGACCCCTTACTGGGAACGGAGGAAGCATGTCTAAGAAACACGGCACAGCCAACAAATTACGTGTCACCCTGAAGAAGAGCGGCATTGGTTATACCGTTCGACAAAAAGCCACCCTCAAGGCGCTCGGATTTCACCATGTGAATCAGACCGTGGTGCACGAGGATAATGACGCTCTGCGCGGTATGCTGAACAAAATCTCCCATCTGGTGGAGATTGAAGCAGAAACTGAGGAGAAGTAATGCAACTACAGGATCTAAAACCCAACGAGGGTTCGAAGAAGAATCGCAAACGCATTGGTCGCGGTCACGGCAGCGGCTCCGGCAAGACA
>JBAQMM010000236.1:0-16056 GCA_049302815.1 Anaerolineaceae bacterium
AGCCCGCCCTGGCGGTTTTGCAAGGCAGCGGGCTGGGGGATGTCGTGGTCGTCGTGACGCGTTATTTTGGCGGAACGAAGCTGGGCACTGGTGGATTGGTGAAAGCCTACGGGGATGCCGTCCGAGAGGTTTTGAAACAGGTGCGGCGGGCAGTGAAAGTGCCTACCACAACCGTCAGGTTGGCACTACCTTACCCGTTTTATGACCAGGTGCTACGCCTGGCGGCAGCCAACCGTGGCGAAGTTTTGGAAAGCCTTTTTGAGGCAGATGTGACTCTGACCATTCGCATTAGAGACGCGGATTGGCCGTCTTTCGCGGAGCAACTGTCCAGCCTGACAGCCGCTCGCGTTCAGCCGGAAATCCTGGAAAAAAATCCTGAAACAATCTTCCCGCTTTAGATTATGATCACGTCGTTGTGGCAATGCGGCTTGCCTCATCCGCCTGCCTGACTGTATTTACCTGCCGGGTCGGGCAAGGCCGCTCTCCTGCTCTGGTAGGAGCGGCGCTAATTGTGTGGGGTTGTAGTTCACCCGTTCCCAATGGGAGGCTTCGCACCCCTCACAGGGCGCTACGCAGTGGGGACACCAGTGCGAACGAAGGGGCATTTACGTAGGTCATGCACCTGCGTGACCTACATCTGGAGACTTGCGAGAACATGGTTGTTGGTGCAATCAAAAGAAGATTGCACCCTACGAACTTCTGTGGAGTAAATGACTGAATAATCAATCAAGGCTAATTCAAGTTTTGTTGAACGGTATACAGCTTGTGGTAAAGACCGCCGTTTGCCAGCAATTGCTCGTGCGTCCCCTTCTCCGTGATGGTATTTCCTTCCAACACAACAATCTGATCGGCATCACGAACCGTTGAAAGCCGGTGCGCGATGATGATGGTGGTCCTGCCGACAATCAGGCGGTCCAGAGCCTGCTGGATCAGCATTTCGGTTTCAGTATCAACCGCGGATGTGGCTTCGTCAAGGATCAGGATCGGGCTGTCTTTCAGTATCGCCCGGGCGATGGAGATGCGCTGCTTTTGCCCTCCGGAGAGCTTCACGCCGCGTTCCCCGATCAGGGTGTCGTACCCATCGGGCATATGCGGGATGAACTCCGCAACATTGGCAATTTCTGCGGCTTTATACATGGCTTCTTCATTGGCTTCGGGATTGCCAAACAGGATGTTCTCCCGGATGGTCCCATGAAACAGGAATACGTCTTGCAGGACGATGCTGATGGCTGAACGCAATTCCTTGGTGTCCAGTTCACGGATATCAATGCCATCCAGGGTGATTCTGCCGCTGCAGACGTCGTAAAAGCGGGGGATCAGGCTGGCGAGGGTGGATTTTCCCACACCCGTCGGACCAACCATAGCCAGGGTTTGACCGGCGGAAATGTCAAGATTAATGTTCTTGAGAATGATTTCATCCGGATTGTAATGAAAACTAACATCTTCGAAGCGGATGGCGCCCAGCACCGGTTGTCTAAGCGCAATCGGCTGTTCAGGTTCCGCCACATCGGGCGTTTCTTCCAAAACCTCTGCCACGCGTTCAAACCCCGCCATCGATTCCTGCACGGCTTCCCAGGCATTGCTCAGATTTCGGACAGGTTGGTAGAAGCTATCGAGGTACAGGAAGAACGCTACCAGGTCGGCGATGGGAAGAGACCCCTGCATGGCGAGCCGGCTGCCAAAAAAGATCACCAACAGCTGACCCAGCCCGGCTGCAAAATCATAAATCGGTGTAAAGGTTGCCATGAGTTTCAGCGCCCGTAAATTGGAGTGCAGGTAGGTTTCGATCTGGCTGCCAACCTTCTCCAGGGTGATATCTTCATGCGCGAACGCTTTGATTTCCCTTACGCCGGAGATGCTGTCATTGAGCACCGCGTTCAATTCGCCCAGCTCCATCTGCCGGTAACGGAAAGCGGGTCGGACGAGTTTCGCGTAGAGATAAAGTGTCACAATGATGATGGGAATAGGAATCATGGAAAGCAGTGTCAGCTGCACATTCATGCTCAGCAGAATAGCCGTCACACCGATAAGTGTGATCAAGTTTACAAACATCTCCGGCATGGCGTGCGCGATCATGCGTTCGAACAACTCGGTATCGTTAATCACCCGAGACATCAATTGACCGGTTTGCTTATCTTCGTAATACCGCAGCGAAAGGCGTTGAAGGTGCTGATAGACCAGTTTACGGGCATCAGCAACCACGCCCCAGCCGGCGATGTGCGCTTGATAAGAGCGGATGTACTGCAAGAAACCGCGCGCCACGTACACCACCAGGGCGATCAGGGTCAACCTGGTGATGTAGTCCATCGTGGTATCCGGAAGAGGATCGAGAGTCAATGCGTTGATCAGTGAGCGGATCATCCAAGGGATCAGCAGTTGGGCACCGACCAGCCCAAGCATGGTCAGGATGGTCAGGACGATGGGTCCGGTATATTTTTTCGAGAGATTTAAGAGCAGGGTGGAAGGTTTCATGCGGCTAACGATTTCAGATTGGACATGGAGATAAGGACGGTGGGATTGCGGCCCAGACGGGGGAGCGGGAAGTTCCAGGACTTGCGGAAGGATTGGTCTTCCATCCAGAACAGGTTGGTACTTCCTTCCGCCCAGGAATTGATAAAACCCCAGGGGGTGGGGGTTGTGCCATCAGTGAGATGGTCAGGGTCATAAGAAGCAAACAGCATCGTGTGACCGCCCATGCCTTTGGCCTGGTTGTAATTCACCCCGCGGAAGCCGTGGTAGATGGCGGGAGCCTGCCCCGGCAACCAATAAAGGGTGACCATCGCGGCAATGTCTTCGTCGTTGGGCAAATTCCGCAGGATTTCCGACGAGGTATGCAGCAGGCGGGCGGAAACAGGTAAATGGCGGGTTTTAGATAGGTAATTGACAAATCTTGCCTGCATGGGGGGCGTGACCGCGTAATTTGGAAGGATACGGTAAAAGTGACCGTGCCACCACAGGCGGTTCACTTCTTCGACCAGCTCACTGGGAAGGATGGTCAGGCCGCACAGCAGGTTTAGCACAGCGGAGATTGCGTGCAGAGTGCAGTTATTGCCGGATTGCAGGGTTTGGTAACGCGCCAGCTCACTTTCGGGGAGGGCTTTAAGCGAGGTTTTCTTCACGTCCCAATTTTACAACACATTACTTTGATCTTTGCCTAAGGGGACAAACGTCGGGAATGATAGCCTTTGAAAGTTAGTTTTCAGCGTGTCTTCTGCATGCCGGCGCGTTGATGGTATTCTGTAACACTCGCATTGGGCAAACTTGACAGTACCAATGAAAAGCCATAGAATGCCTTTGGAGCTAAGCACAGGTTGGGGAAAGTTTTCATAAATGGTGAAGGTGTTGCATAAAAAATATAACGAATAAGGGGTTCAGCGTACTGATTTGCACTCACAACGGTGCCAGTCGGATCAAGACGGTGCTTGAGCACCTCGCCAGGCAGGCATTTCAGGAGCCAATCCCGTGGGAAATAGTCCTGGTTGATAATGCCTCAACAGACGGCACCGCGCAGGTGGCACGTACGAACTGGAATTCCAGCGTTCCGCTGAGGATCATTAACGAGCCTACGCTCGGTGTCTCTTACGCGCGCATCACTGGGATGAACCACTGCCAGTACGCCTATTTAGGTTTTATCGATGACGATAATTGGGTGGCTCCTGATTGGGTCGAGAGGGCTTATGATGCGATGGATTCAAAAGATGATGTCGCTGCCATAGGCAGCTCTTCTGACGCTGTTTTCGAGACACCTCCACCGGCATGGTTCCACCGTTTCTCCAAAAATTACGCCGTGGGTGACCAATACGAATACTCCGGGAAAATACAAAAGCCGGAAGGTCTCCTGTGGGGGGCGGGTTTGGTGATTCGCAAACAGGCTTGGGAGCAGCTGGTTGAAAACGGGTTCAGGCCAATACTTCGTTCCCGGATTGGCAAGGGTTTGTTATCCGGAGAAGAGTCGGAAGTTTTGCTTTTATTCAGGTTGTTCGGTTGGAACCTTTACTTTGATAAGAACCTCAAGATCCAGCACTATATGCCCAGCCACAGGCTTACCTGGAAGTACCATCTCCAGCTTCGGAGAGGTTTGGGGGCCACGTCGCTCTACCTGGACCTTTACCGTTCACTTCTTCCCTGGATGGAAACCGGCAAACTACCGGATCATATTCCCTGGCTGAAAGCGATACTTATCGATTCAGGCAAGTTGTTGCAGGATCCACTGGCAGTTCTTGCCAGCCCGCTGGCGCGTTCTGAGGGGAATTACCGGGTGGCTTTGGGTCAATTTCATTTGGGGAAGTTAAGGGAACGGTATCGCCGGGGTCCAGAATTGGATCGGGTTTACGCCGATCTGGTGCAACAGGTTCAATCCTGGCCTTTGACGAAGGGTTCTGATTGAAACCTGGCATCAATGGGTAATCGCTAATAATGCCATCCTCCTTTCACCTTGCCAGGCTTTCAGCTTGCACAAACAGATTGACACATCCCCCCGCCCGTGATATCTTTAAATTGTTCTTTGACATAGGAGCAAGAGGTAACCCGATGCCCGGAAGCCAGGGTGTAAAGGTGGAAGCTGGTGCAAGTCCAGCGCTGTACCGCAACTGTAAGTCAGTTCGCTGACAAGCCAGGAAGCCTGCCTCAATTTGCTCAACCCTGATACCTTCTCGGAACAAGGAGGTGGGATTGGTACTTTTGGTTGCCTTTTTAACCCAACTTGTTTCTGAGTTGGGTTAAATTTTTAAGATGAGGAGACCATGAAAAAAATTATTTATTCCCTTTTGGTTGTTATATTGCTTGGGTGTGTTGCCTGCCAACCTGTGCAGACACAACCTACGCAGGACCTTGCCAGCGAAACTTACCCTCCGCTTTCAAGTGATGTAAGTGATGAACCTACTACTACGCCCCAGAAAAACCCAACAACCATACCAAACAGTATTCCAGAATCGACTCTGTTGGAACCTGTCAATGAAGTCGAAATTAAATACGCCCAAAACTTCACAATGGAATATATAGGCAATTACAAAGTGCTTACGGTGACCCAACCCTGGGCTGGTGCGGAGGAAGCTTTTACTTACTTCCTGATCCCCCGGGGTTCTGAAGCCCCGCAAGACGCGGGTGACGCCATGGTGATTGAAGTGCCGGTGCGCTCCTTCGTTTCCATGTCCACCACTTATTACCCCTTCCTGGAAAATATTGGCAAGTTGGATACTCTGGTAGGTGTGGATGATGCCATGTATGCCTATAATGAAACTGTCCGAGAACGGGCAGAAGCGGGTGATCTGACAATAGTGGGCGGCGGAGCAGGCGGCGGCAGTGTCAACGTCGAAACCCTACTTGACCTGGATCCAGATCTGATCATGACCTCCGCCAGCGGTTCACCGGAATTGGACGCCCACCCCAAGCTCCTGGAAGCAGGTCTGCCGGTCGTTTTGAATGCGGACTACCTGGAACAATCGCCCTTGGGCAGGGCGGAATGGGGCATTTTTATTGCCGCGTTCTATGATCTTGAAGAAGAAGCCAGCCTGCAGTTTGATGCCCTGGTAGAAAGATATGAAGCAGCCAGAAATCTGACCGCCAACATCACTGAAAAAGTGACAGTCTTTACCAATACCGATTACCAGGGCACCTGGTATATGCCGGGCGGTGAAAGCTACATCGGGCTGCTTCTACGGGATGCCGGAGCGCAGTATCTTTGGGCAGATCAGCCTGGTACCGGAGCTATGCCGCTTTCCTTTGAAACAGTTTTTGACCAAGCCCGAGATGCCGATTATTGGATCAATGTGGGCTTTCCCACTGATCTTGCCAGCCTGCTCGTGATGGACTCACGCTATGCAGAATTTGATGCCGTGGAAAATGCCAAAGTGTATAACTACAACCTGCGGGTCAACCCCAACGGCGGAGTGGATTATTATGAAAGCGGCGTCGCCAACCCGGATTTAATTTTGAAGGATTTGATCAAGATTTTCTATCCGGAACTTTTACCGGAGTATGAACTGTTTTATTATCAGCAACTAAAGTAGCCGGGTCACACTCATGGAACAGAACCTTACCTCGCTGGACAAGAAAAGAGCTCTCGCCAAATCCAAGCCGCCTGAGCGTAAGTGGATATTCCTAATATTGGCAGTGGCAGCTCTCTTGGTCTTTCTTGCCAGCCTGAGCCTGGGTTCTGTATCCATTCCTTCCAAGCAGGTGGTGCGCATCCTGCTCGGCAAACCGGCAGCCAAGGATAGTTGGACGCAAATTGTGCTTAATTTTCGGCTGACCAAATCGCTGACAGCCGTATTAGTGGGAGCAGCGCTTTCTGTAGCCGGGTTGGAGATGCAGACCATGTTTCGCAACCCGCTGGCTGATCCATTCACCCTTGGCATCAATTCCGGCGCCAGTCTTGGCGTTGCCCTGGCGGTTTTGAGCATTGGTTCCAGCGGAGTGTATCTCCTGGCAGGGATTGGTGTCCTGGGGGATTTGGGGCTGGCTTTCGCGGCTTCCCTGGGCGCTGGGCTAGTGCTTGGGCTGATCCTTCTGGTGGGTCGCTCGGTGAAAAACCCCACTACCTTGCTGATACTGGGATTGATGTTTGGGTACGCGACCAGCGCTCTGGTCAGCCTGTTGATCTATTTCAGCATCCCCGAACGGATTCAGGCTTACACCATCTGGTCCTATGGCTCCTTCAGCGGGGTTACCTGGAACCAGATGAAGGTCATGGCACCGGTTATTCTAGCCGGTCTGGGGCTGTCTGCCTTTCTACCCAAGACGCTGAACGCGCTTCTGCTGGGAGAGGATTATGCCAAGAGCATGGGGCTGAATATCAAGCGCTCCCGTTTCCTGATTTTGCTGAGCTCTTCGATACTGGCCGGGACGGTGACGGCTTTTTGCGGTCCGATCGGGTTCATCGGGGTGGCTGTGCCGCACCTGAGCCGCAATATTTTCCACACCTCCGACCATAAAATCTTGATCCCGGCGGTATGTATTTTGGGAGCCATTACTGCTCTTGTAGCGGATATGATTGCTCAACTGCCTGGCAGTCAATACGTCCTGCCCATTAACGTAATTACCTCTCTGTTTGGGGCACCGTTCGTGGTGTGGGTGATCATCAAGCAAAGGCGAGGTGCAACATCCTTTACAGTCTGAAAGAATCCGTCCTGGAAACGCACGAGCTGGAAATCGGCTACCTGCAAGGGCGCAGTTGGCGCATGAGCGTTGCTAAAGACCTCGACTTGCAGATTTTCCCCCAAGAATTGGTCTGCCTGGTCGGCCCGAACGGGGTAGGAAAGTCCACTTTGCTGCGCACAGTCTCACGCCTTCAGCCTGCCCTGGCAGGTCAGGTGTTCATTCATGGTCAGCCCCTACGAAGCTTTTCCGACAAACAGCTTGCCAGCCAGGTTAGCGTGGTGCTGACAGGGCAGGTGCAGGTGGGTGAAATGCGGGCTGTCGATCTGGTCGGACTAGGCAGGTTCCCTTTTACCGGTCTATTCGATAAACTGAACGAACAAGATCACCAGGTAGTATCAGAAGCTCTTGCCATGGCTGGTGCTGCGGAACTGACTGAGCGCTATGTGCCTGAATTGAGCGATGGAGAAAGGCAAAGGATTATGATCGCCAGAGCCCTGGCGCAGGAACCCGCCCTGCTGATGCTGGATGAACCCACAGCCTTTTTGGATTTGCCCGGCCGGGTTTCAATGATGCATTTACTGCAGGAGTTGGCTCACCGGCACGGCAAAGCGGTCTTGTCCTCCACCCACGATCTGGACCTGGCCCTTCATAGTGCTGACCGGATCTGGTTGATGAGCAAAGATGGAAGAATTGTCCAGGGCTCGCCGGAAGACCTGGTGCTGAGCGGGCAGTTTGGCACCACTTTTACCCAGCCTAATATACGGTTTGATTCAACCACCGGAAATTTTGAGCTGGCTGCCCTGCCAGAGCGGCGGGTGGTCCTGCATGCGCAGGGTTTGGTCGGGATCTGGACCACGCGGGCACTGCACCGCAGCGGGTTTGAGGTGCTGACGGAAGGCACACAAGACGACCCATTGGTGGAAGTCTGTGATGAGAGGCAGGATGCCACCTGGAGGCTCACCCGAGCTGGTTTGACCAGCGAGTTTAACTCGATCTACGCGCTGCTCATTGCCATTAACGAATAAACCTGGAAATTCTGCTGATCACACCTGTCTAAGTCTGCATAAGCGGTCCGACCAACAGGGCAACCGTCGCCGCGAAGATCACCACGGTCAGGAATACTGTCAGAATATTTACCAAGCGGGAATTGGTCCATTTGCCCATGATGTTCTTGTCGTTTGCCAGGATCAACACCAGGATTAACAGAACTGGCAGGAGAACGGCATTAAGGGATTGGGATAGGATCATGACTTGGAAAAGCGGCATACCTGGGATTAGAACAATCAACATACTGATCAGGGTAATTACTCCGAAAATAGTATAGAAGGCATGTGCTTCCTTGACTGGACGGTTCAGCCCCCGCTCAAAACCGAAAGCCTCACACATGGCATAGGTGGTGGAAAGTGGCATTACTGAAACAGCCAATAAGGAGGCTCCGAGCAGGCCAATTGCAAACAGAAGGCTCGATCCCTCCCCGGCCAGTGGGCGCAAAGCCAGGGCAGCATCTTCCGCGTTTTCCACGGTGATCCCTGCTGTAAATAAAGTGGCGGCTGTGGTGATGATGATAAAGGCTGAGATGATGTTACCCCAAACAGAGCCAAAGGTTACATCCAAACGCGTCTCATTGTATTTATCCAACTCTTTACCTTTATCCGCAACAGAGGCTTGCAGATAAAAGATTCCCCAGGGGGTGATGGTGGTTCCAATGACTGCCAACACAGCCAATATATAGTCTGTATCGAAGGAAATATTAGGAGTGATTGCATCCTTAAGCACAATTCCCCAATCCGGTTTGATGATAAAAACCGTTAGGACGTAACTGAGCGAAGAAAGACACAAAACCAGCAGCACCTTTTCCACTATTTTGTAATTGCCTCGTAGGATTAGCAGGCTAATGACCAGTCCGGCAATTGGCACACTGATATAGCGGCTGATTCCAAACAATTCTCCCGCCGCCGCCACACCGGCAAACTCAGCCACCGTGGTACCCAGGTTGGCAACAAGCAGGCAGAGCATGGCAAAAGTGGTAGTTTTGACGCCAAAACGTTCGCGGATCAAATCTGCGGTACCTTTACCGGTTACAGCACCCATCCTGGCAGCCGTTTCCTGGATGATCACCTCGCCCACAGTGATCAGGAGGATGATCCATATGAAACTATAACCGTATTTGGAACCAGCCATCGAATAGGTGGCAATACCAGGCGCATCGTTATCTGCACTGGCAGTGATCAATCCCGGACCAAGAATGGCAAAAATAAGACCAAATTTACGAATCCAAAGTGGTAATCTGAAGTGTTTTTTCATCACCGCCCCTTTTATCTGCCAGAGAATCTGGGCAGCTTCTTCTTCCAGGCGGTCGGGAGGACCGTATCCAGGGCGTCATCGACAGTAACGATGCCCAGCATTTTTTCGGTTCCAGGCTCGACTACCGGGATTGCCATCAGGTCATATTTTGCCACGAGGTAGGCTGATTCCTCCTGCGGCGTCAGAGGATTGACGCGCACGGGGTCATCATCGTACCATTTGGAAAGCGGCTGGTCCAGCGGTGATGTGACCAGGTCCCGCAAGCTGACCACACCTTTCAGTCTCTGCTGGTCATCGAGGATGTAAACATAAAACATAAACTCATCTTCAAGGGCATCTTCTGAGGAACGCAGGTAAGTCAGGGCCTGCTCGACCGTGTAGACATCGGGAAGCCAGGCAAATTCGGTGGTCATGATGCCACCTGAGGAGGTTTCCGGGTAGCCCAGAAGTGAGCGCACCTCTTCAGCGTTTTCATTTTCCATGAGGGCGAGCAGGTGCTCGCTGGTCTGATCGTCCATGTCTGCCAAAACGTCAGCCGCCTCGTCCGGGTCCATTTCTTCCAACACGTCTGCGGCACGCTCCGGATGCAGGTGGGAAAGGACAGCTTGTTGGACTTCCTGGGAACTTTCCTCGAGTGTATCCGCCAATTCTTCATTGGGGAAGCCCTGCAAGAGGGCTTTGCTAGTGTGGCTGTCCAGGTCGTCCAAAATGGAGGCGATATCTGCCGGTGGCATCTGCACCAGGCGGGATTGGGAGACACTCAAGCGCAGAGGGTCGTCGTGTTCGATAGAGGCTACAAACTCCCAGGGGATGACCTGGGTTTGGGTGGTTTTGTTTAATGCCTTGGCAACTGATTTACCCAGTCCTTCCATGCCCAAACGGCGCAGAAGACCATTGCCGCTGGCATCCACACCGGTCAGATAAAAATCAACACCCTTGCGGGCAATTTGCAGGTCATTCACCCTGACCAGGCGCTTGCCTTCGATATCCACAATCTGTTGATCCAGGACGCGCTGTTTGAGCAGCAGTTCGTGCCCTTTGGGAGTATACGGGATGATATTGGAGATATCCGTCTTCAAGGTAATGCTCGGCCAGAGGCTGGCGATGATTTGCGCGTCAATCATGCGTTTATCCTCGGGCGCGTTTTTAAGTACCAGGGCGGAAAGAGGCGGCATACTTTTTTCGGTGCCATTGACCATGATGTCGTCCAAACGACCAACAACATGCCCAAAACCATCCCAGACTTTTTGGTTTAAAAGCTGACTTAAATAAATCATGACACACCTCACCCATGTTCAGTTTATTTGTATTTAGTTGGAAGTTAAACAGCTCAGGGGACTCTAAACCCGCCCATTACCCCTGGCCACGATCAGTTACATGGCATCGGTGAAATGGCGAGTTAGACGTCCCTTGAGACTTGCAGGCCCAGGTTGGTCGTCTGCAGAGGTTTCGCTTCCAGAAGTAATTACAGGTTCCATCTCGCTCACATTCATTGTACTTACTAACAATTATACCCCTGTCAATGGATTTGGAACAAATGGATTTTTTCTATCAGAATTCTTGTGAAAATCAAAAAGCTGGGCAATTTTTCTGGATATGACTTCTCTTGTGGCCTTTTTCAGCAGGGTCATTCCTCCTGGAAGAGGTGAGTCTTGCCCCACTTTGTCTCTCCACTTTAAGGAATGCAGTGACTTCTTCCTGCTTGTATCTTCCTTTTACGTAGAAGACGTCGTTGCCGGCGTGGGGGTAACCCAATACTTCCTGCAGAGTAAAATCTTTGTACTGAATCGAAAATGGATCGATCGTCTCTCTCCATTTTTCCGGTTGTTTCACAGACCCTCCTGCGATTAACTTGCTTGCTGCTTTTGAAAGGGAAATGTACCCCGCTGTGATGATTACTCGATTTTAGCCTGTGCCGCCGCTAAACATCCCGTTCAAACGCGGTATCTGCTCCTTCAACACCCATTCCTCGCTGCGCCAGCCAAACACATCCCCGATGCCGCCATACTCGAAGGCGACAATTTCCGGTTCCCGCCAAGCGTGGCTGGCAATCTGCTCTGCCGCCCAGCCGGCAGCCTCCCAGTCTTCAGAGCGCATTTCGAAGTGGTCGGTCAGGTAGCTGCGGTAGGGACGGATGCCGGTGATGTGCAGTTCCGCCAGGCGTTCAACCGGCAATTGATGGATATACTCTTGGTAATCCAGACCCAGGTTGGCTGCTGTGATGCGTGCATGCGAGAGGTCCAGCAACAAATCAACCCCGAGCGAGTCAAGGGCTTCCCGGATGAGTTCCGGATTGGAACCGATCTCACTGCCCGGCATGTACGGAGCGCAGGGCAGGTTTTCAGCCACCAACGGGCAGCCTTCCACCTGTGCCCGCAGGTATTGCATCTCGGATTTCCAAACTTTGACCAGCCTGCGCATGTCCGCAGGTTTTTTGGGATCCAGGGCGGGGTCGGCGGCCAAGTGGCAGTTCAGGTGGGGCGTATCGGTCATCTTCAGCATCCGCCGGATCAGGTCAAAATCAAGATTGGTCACGCTACCATTGCCGGCACTGATATCAAAATGGATATACACCGGCTTGAGCTTCAGCCCCGCCTTAACTACCCCATCCCATTCGGGGCATTTGAGCAGGTCAAGCTCTACCAGACCTTGCGATAACAGGTTGTCCAGAGGGACGGAGTAATTGACAGCCAATTTCATGGGTATGCTATCTCACTTATGCGCTTGTGGAGGGGGTCGCGGAGGATTCCAGGAAGGGATCCATTTTGTGTTCAAGCTCATGCCTGAACTGCTGGGTGTACAGCCGGTAATAATGTCCCTTCAGGCGCATCAACGAGTCATGGTTGCCCTGCTCCGTGATTTGACCATCCTTGATGACCAAGATTTGATCCGCGTTTTTGATGGTTGAAAGGCGGTGGGCAATGATGAAACTGGTACGTCCGGTCATCAACTTGTCCATGCCCTTCTGGATCAGTGCCTCGGTCAGGGTGTCCACGGAACTGGTAGCCTCATCCATGACGAAGATATCGGGGTTTGCCAGGATGGCGCGGGCGATGCTGATTAGTTGTTTTTGTCCGACCGAAAGCAAGTTGCCGCCTTCGCCCACATTCTGTTCGTAGCCGTTTTCAAAGCTCATGATGAAGTTGTGCGCTCCGGCTAATTTTGCAGCCTCCTCGATTTCAGCGTCAGTGGCATCCAGTTTGCCATAGCGGATGTTCTCCTGGATGCTGCCAGAGAAAAGGTGGGGCGTTTGCAGCACCACGCCGATGCGGGATTGAATATTCTGCAAGGTGAAGTTCATGTAATCCTCACCCGCGATGCGAATGATCCCCTCGGTGGGCTCGTAAAAGCGGCACAGCAGGTTCACAATGGTGGTTTTTCCACCGCCAGTGGGACCTACCAGAGCGACCGTCTGACCCCAGGGGATATGGAAACTCAGGTTGCGGATGACCGGTTCATCTTCCTCGTAGTGGAAGGAAACATTCTCAAACTCAATGTCTCCTGCCAGGGTGGTCACAGACAGGGTTTCCTCGCGGTTACTGATGCCGGGCTGTGTGTCAATCAACGAGAACACCCGCTCAGATGAAGCTACCGCGTTCTGCATATCCGCGTAGACGCGCGCCAGGTCCAGGATCGGCCAGAGGATCATCATGATATAAGAGATGAATGCCTGGATGCCTCCAATGGTGATGGTGGAATTTTGCACCATGATCCCGCCGCGCCATAGGATTAAGCCCAGCGAAATGGCGCTGATGGTCTGAATGGTGGGTTGGAACAAGGCTGAAAGATAGGCCGCCCTGAAACTGGATTTGTACATATCCGTCGAAAGCACTTTGAAGTCTTTCAGGTTGCGGTGTTCCCGCCTGAGCGCTTTGACCACGCGCACGCCGGTGATGTTTTCGTTGAGAGCCGCGGTCATCTTGGAATTGGCTTTGCGTGAGAGCCGGTAAAAGTGGTAAATCTTTGTGCGGAACTTTATGGCTACAAACAGCATCACCGGCAAAGAAAGCACCACGATGAGCGCTAATTTCCAATTAATCGAAAACATGAAAATTGACGCAAAAATGATGTTCACGGTCGCATAGGTGGAGTCGATGAGACCCCAGGTCAGCAGATCAGCCATTTTTTCCGTATCGGAGGTCACCCTGGACATGATCCAGCCCAGCGGAGTTTTGCTGAAATAAGCCAGTGAGAGCTGCTGCAGGTGATTGAAGAGCTGTTTGCGCAAATCGTAACGAACCCGCTCACCCTGCAGCCCGATCAGGTAGATGAAGAAGAAAACCGCCACAGCCTGGATCAGGACGATGCTTCCGTAAATGGTAAAGAGCCTGACAAGCGCGCTTTTATCTCCTGCCAGAATGCCGTCGTCGATGATCTGCTTGTTCAGGTAGGTAAAATAAGCGTCGAGGCAGGAGGTGATAATGATGGCAAGCAGCGCACCAACCAGCGTTTTTTTATGAGGTTCCAGGACGCTCAGCAGGCGTTTGAGAATGTTGCCTTTTACAGGCACATTGTCATCCAGCTCATTTTCGTCATAGTAAGTGGACACTGTCAATTTCCTCTTGTAAAGCGCTATCAATGCGGGTTTGAATATCGTAGATGCTACGATAAATCCCGGGCTGCAGGAGCAACTCTTCGTGGGCGCCCGATTGAACGATTTTCCCCTGATCAAACACCAGGATCAGGTCTGCACTCATAATGCTTTGAATGCGGTGGGCGATAATGAAGGTGGTTCGATTCGCCATCAGGTTTTCGAGAGCCTGGCGGATCTGGACTTCAGTTTCCATATCCACAGACGAGGTGGAGTCATCCAGGATGAGAATCTTGGGGTTGATCAGTAAAGTTCGGGCAATGGCAATACGCTGCTTTTGACCGCCGGAAAGGGTGACGCCTCGTTCACCTACCAGCGTGTCATAACCTTTGGTAAATTCCATGATCACATCGTGGATGGCTGCATCCCGGGCAACCTGTTCTATCTGTTCCTGCGTGACCGGTTCCTGGATGCCGTAAGTGATGTTATCCCGGATGGAGCAGGAAAACAGGAAGGGCTCCTGCTCGACAATGCCAATCTGGGAACGCAGATACGAGCGGGAATATTCCTTTAGGTTGATCCCATCCAGCAGAATGCCGCCTGAGGTCACATCATAAAATCTGGGGAGGAGATTCACCAGGGAAGTCTTGCCTGAACCGGTGGAACCCAATAAGGCGACCACCTGCCCGGCTTTGCATTCAAAGGAAACATCTTCCAAAACAGGATGCGCTTTTTCGTACTCGAAAAAGACGTGGTCAAAGCGGATGTTACCTTGGACGGGGGTATCGGGGCGGTAAGTTCCCTCATCGAGCGGTTCTTCCGGTATTTTGAGAATATCGGTGACACGGTTGAGCGAGACCAGCGCTCGGGAAGTATCGACGATCAGGCGGCCCAGATTCCGGATTGGCCAGATGAGCCAGCCGAGCAAGCCGGTGAAGGTGATGAAATTCCCCAGGGTGATCACGCCGTCAATGGTCATGGTGGCTGCCAGGAAGTTGCTGGCAATTTGCTGGGCCGCACAAATGGTATCGGAAATAGGCCAGAAGAGGGACTGCATCCGGTTCAACTTTTTGCCGCGCTCATATTTTTCCTGGTTGTTGCGCTCAAATTTGTCGATTTCGTAGGATTGGCGGGCAAATGCCTTCACCACGCGCACGCCGCTCAAATTCTCCTGCAGGTTGGTGCTCAGTATGGCTTCCTGCTCCTGGTAGGCTTCGTAGGCTTTGGAAAGCTTTCGGAAGAAAAACATGGATACGATCAGGATGACCGGCACAATGATAATGGAAACCAGTGCCAATTTGTGATTGAGCTGATAGATGGCGATGAAATTGATCACAAACATGATGATGATGCGACCAACACCAATCGCCTGGTCAGCGTAGAATCGCCGGAGGGTATCCACATCAGAGGTGGCCCGCTCCAGCAGGTCGCCGGTTTTGGATTCAGAATGATAACTGTAGGATAAACGCTGGATATGATCGAACAGATAATCTCTCAAGCGGCGGGTGGTGCTTTCAGCCGTTTGGGCTGCCAACCAGTTGCTCAGGAACGCGGAGAGTGCCTGGAGAATGATCAAAGATACGAAGGATAAGACCGCCAGGATCAGATCCTTGCCAAACTTTCCTTTGACCAGTATTTCATCAACGAAATAACCCATGAACAGGTACATGCCGGTGCGGGACGCGGCAGAAACGCCGAGCATCAATGTGGCACCCAGATAATGCCACTGATAGCCCTTCATTAATCGCCACAAAGTCACCAGGTTGTTGCCGCTGATGATTGTATGCAGGTCGTATTCGGGGTAGGAAGGCGTCTCGCGTTTCAATTTATGATCTCCAACAAACCAGGAAGAGAATATGCAGCATACCCGGATCCCGGAAGAAGCAATAGTATAACCTTATGAGCGGGCAGCGTCAATTATCTCTGCAAAAAAGGCAGCTAATGCAAAGATTTTATTATATCCATATTCATCCCCAAAAGCGAAACTGAGTACAAACTGTTACAGTTTCAAAAGTCGTTAAGGTATAGGAAAAGGAGCAAAAAGAGAGAGTTCCTGCCATAATTTGGATGCGACAAAACAAGCGAAAAGGAGGAACTCTCAGATGACAGAAATGCCTGTCGAA
>JBAQMM010000237.1:0-2528 GCA_049302815.1 Anaerolineaceae bacterium
TGCCGGGGGTATCCATCACCAGGTTCGCCAAGCAATTGGTATCAGACAAGCCCGCTGTCGCTTCCCAAATCAGCCAGCCGGTGTGGCTGGGCAGCCTCTATGCCTGCGCTGAAGCGCTCGTCCGTGCAACCGATCTGGACGCCCTGCGCGGTCTCACCCTGCAGCAACAGTGGCCGATCCCCTGGATTGAATACGCACACGTCTCGATCGACCTGCCCATGGAACTGGGAGCCGCTTCACAACTGGATCAAACGCAGCTCTCCCATTTGAAGGATTTCCACGTTTCCCTCAAAAATCACAGCGAGGTTGTGGCAGCCCTGGATCGGATCAAGGGTACATTGCCAGAATTTTATCCACTCTATAACTACCTCAACCTGGCGTTTGAGCGTCTCTTCACCACGCTTCCGGAGCAGCCGCTGCCCTTAAGCGCTGAGGCTTTTCCCAGGCAGGATCAACAAAACATCCAGGAAGCCTTCAGGGTTCTCGAACAGGTGCGCGTCTGGAAAGAAAACCTTGCCAGTGGGCATGCCCTGCCGCGCTCAAAACCTTCTGCTGAGCTGGGTCAGTGGTCTGTCATCCAGGAAATTCAGGACACGCAACATCAATGGAAAAATGCCATCCTCCCGATCTTTTCCAGCATCAGGCAAAAACGCTGGAGCAACCTGGTTGACCTGCCTATGAAAGAGCCTTCCCTCGCCCATCTTTACCAGGCAGCCAATTACCTCTCCAGCCTTTGGGGAGAGTGGGTCAAGATACCGACCAGGGGCATCTACCCGGAACTGGCGCAGGAGTTGATCTTCCTGACCGATAAAGCTCAGGAAAATTTCATTACTTATTGGCAGCAAGCTGAGTCAAGTTCCAGCAGATCGCTGGCATGGTTAGTCCAAACTCACCAAACTTTTTTCAGCAGTATCAACCAAACCCTGCTGCAAATCTCCCGCCATTTTCGCACAGTCGCCCGCTCCCTGGATGTGATTAACCAACCTGAAATGGCGCGCACCAGGTTGGCTCAAAACAGTGCCGGCGATCTGATGTTCGCTTTGGTGCAGTTGGAAGCGTTAATTCAACCTCCTTCGCGCAAGCCTTCGAAAATTCGCGAGTGGCAGCAGCAATACAGCCAGATTTTGAAACAAGACAACTGGCAATCCACTGTTCAGGGGATCGAAACAATTGAGTCGATTCACCCCTTATTACCTTGGTTCAATGAATTGGTTCGGCGGGATGTAGATTTCTTCACTGCCCCCCAAAATCAGCAATGGTAAAATATCCGGGATTAACACAGGAAAAACTGATGATAGAAGATAAATTAGATGCCCGCACGGGGCTTTTTCTCGCTGAACCTTTGGACACCTGGCTGACCGCTGGGCAGCATGATTATGCCATCCCTGAAGCTGCCGGCTCCAGCGCCCGCGTTTTTTTGTTCAAGGATGCCACCGGTCATTCACCCTACAAGAAAGATCCGGCCTTCAAGGTGATGCGGCATGACAAATTGAACTATTCCAAGCCTTTGTTTATTGAGGAGTACCATATCTTGGCAGGCTTGCGCGGAATTCCAGGGCTTACACCCATGCTGCAAGCCGGTTTTCTGAAGCCCGACGAACACAGTGTCTGGCCGTCGGAAATCGCGCCGCTGTCCAAGCAGTCAGAACAGCAGGGAGAAGCCTCCAAAATCACCGGTAAACTGGCAATTTTTGAGCCGGACGAGGTAGAGCAAGTATTGGAGGAACTCGACGAACGGCTGGCGGATGGCTGGCTGCCATTTGTCATCCTCGAACGCCGTTGGGAGGACAACCTTTATCTGGTCTGCGATGCAGGGTATACCCGCGGCAACTTCGTCAAGAATCTCAGCATGAAACAAGTTCTGGATATTTCCATCCAGATTTGCGGGCTGCTGGAAGAAGCCCACAAACGCGGAGCCACCTACCTGGATCATAAACTGCTGCATTACTACTGGAACAATTACCGCCAGAAAGTCATCATGATTGACTGGAACATCGGTCATTGGCAGCCTGAAAACTTTCAGCCTGAAGTCCAACAGTCTGACATGATCCAGTTCAGTTCACGCGCCCTGCACCACATTTTCACCGGAAGACAGGCTCCCGGCTCTGTCGCGGTTGGTCCGAACCGTCCGGAGGACATCGCCAATTCTCCCACGCACTTTAAAGCCTCCTATTCCTATGACGTTCAAAACCGCCTCAACCAGGACGAAATGCGTTTCCTTGAAAAAGCCTTGGATGGGGATTTTCACACCCCCGCAGAGATGCGTGATCATCTCAATTACTTGTACAACAAACGGCTATAATCACCCACACATGAAGAGTTGTACGAAAGGAGCCCTCAATGATCTCTGATCTCATTGACCAGGCCAACGAAATACTTGCAAAAAGCACCCCCAGCGATGACGAGCTTCTAAAGGTCGAAAACGCGCTTTCCACTTATCTTGAAGCCCTGGCAACCAGGCGCATCGCGGAAAATGTCGAAATCGATGATGTTGAAGAAGCCAACCGTCTACTGCGTGAGATCCGCCG
>JBAQMM010000238.1:0-1984 GCA_049302815.1 Anaerolineaceae bacterium
ACCCTATTTACCTTCCCCCTGCCGGCAAAACCGCCACACCCACCCCTTCGCCCACGCCCGACCTCGCTGCTTGGATCCAGCTCGGACAGGAAATCCAGGTACCTGAGGGTTATTTCGCCTTCCAACCCTTAACCACCTGGGATCCTTCCGGGTCAGCCATGTCCCTGGATGTAACCGGCAAAAAGGTCAGCCAGAGCAACACCGAAGAGACGCTATTCTTCAGTCTGGTGAGTGAGCCTTCCGGTAAAAACACCAGTGTGGACGCCTGCCTGAACATGATCCTGGAGCGTATGGCACAGGACGTTGCCGGCTTTCAATCCAGCCCCGCCGAGTTGGTGAGTACCAGCGGCGCTGAAGGGCTTCAATCCGGCCTGAGCGGCACCCTGTTCGGCAGCCCCATGATCGGGAGTCTGGCGGTCTTCGATCCCCAGGGAAACTGTTTCAGCCTGTTGGGTCTCTCTGCCGCTCAAAACGCGCCAGTCCTGTGGGATCAATCCGGTCGTTATGCCTTCACGAAGCTGCTGGCCGGTTTGCGTTTTCTCAGTACGGATACGCCTGTTGCCTGTCAGATTTCTACTGACCAGGATTATGGCGTCAGTCCGGAGAGTCCCATCCGCGTGGGCAACACCAACCTGTATGACGGTCTTTCCCGGGAGGAAGCCTATCTTAATACCTTGCGCGGATCAGGCCACCAGGAGATTTATTATAGCCGCCTGGATCCAACGTACAACCAGAATGACGAGATCGTGGATGTCTACGAAATCACCTATGATGGGCTGGCTGAACCGGTAACGCTCTACTTTGATATGTATCACTTCGAGACTCCCTTGGCGCCCCTTGGATATACCTGTGAAGCCTCTTTCCCCATCCAGGCGCCATAATCCCCTTTCCGAATCGGACTTCTGAAACAGATTCCTGATATTCCGGTCACCTTGTGTTAACATTGATCGATTTTGCATATTGATCACTCACCTGTTATGAACCAAACCCTTTCACGCCGTCGTTTTCCCGCCCAATTCTGGTTGATGTTTGCTGGCCTGGTGTTTTCTTCCACCGGCACCACCATGATCTGGCCCTTCATGATGATCTACGCCAGCGAGAAGTTGGGACTGCCCCTGACTGCGGTGACCAGCCTGATGACCATAAACTCGATTACCGGGCTGATCGCCTCGATCGTCGCCGGTTCGCTGGTGGACCGCTTCGGGCGCAAGGGTGTGATGACCGTCGGACTGTTTGGTCAGGCATTTGTCTATCTGTTGTATATCCCCGCCAGCCAATATTGGCACTTCGCCTTGTTAATGGCTCTGGCAGGGTTGTTCGCCCCCCTCTTCAAGGTCGGATCAGACGCCATGCTGGCAGATATGTTCGTCCCAGAAGAGCGCGCCCAAGCCTATGCCCTCGTACGGATGGGCAGGAACATCGGCGTCGCCCTGGGACCAGTCCTCGGGGGATTGGTATTGGCAAAATCCTATAACTTTGGAATGTATGCCGCCTTCATCGCTCTGGCAACCTTTGGTGTGGTCACCGTGCTGTTCCTAAAGGAAACCAGTGCTCCCGATCCAAACAAATCCACCGAAACCCTGGCGGATCAACTGCAGGTTTTCCGCGAAGCGCTCAAGAACGCCCTGTTTTCTCGCATGATGGGCGCTTTTACACTGATGGAAGTCTGCGCGACCCTGGTCTGGTCTTTTCTGGCAGTTTACCTGAAACTGAACTTTGGCATCGCTGAAGCCCGTTACAGTTGGATCCCGACCACCAATGCCCTGATGGTGGTTTTCCTGCAGGTGCTGGTCACTCGACAGACGCAAAAACATCCCACAACGCGCGTCCTGCCAGTTGGGGCCTTCTTTTATGCCGCGGCGATGTTGATCATCGCCATGAGTAACAGCTACTGGGGTTTTTGGGTGGGCATGGTGGTGATGACCCTGGGCGAACTGATCACCGCCCCCACAGCCACCGTTTTCGTGGCGAACCTGGCTCCAGC
>JBAQMM010000239.1:0-13946 GCA_049302815.1 Anaerolineaceae bacterium
TGTAAAACAAGCAAAAACTCAACAAAAGTGGGAACACAAGCCTATTTTAGTTCAGCTTTTAACCCATTGGTGGGAATTTTATGCTCCCAAAATGCCATATTGAGAATTGCTGCCTATTTTGAGATGACGATATAATTCTTGGATAAAATAAGTTATAATTACATGATATTCATTAAATCCTATCTTTAGGGTAAGGATAGTCTGCCGTGGTAGAGATTGAGAACATCAGCGAGATCCGCCCCAGGATCGTGGGTGAATTCAGCGTGGAGGAGTTCGTTCCACGAACCGAAGCGATTGCACGCGCCTACGAATGGGGAAAACAGGTGCACTCCGGTCAATTACGCCTGTCGGGTGAGCCTTATTTCGAAACTCACTGTGGTTGGGTGGCAGGCTTTGTCGACCGCCTGGTGCATAAAGAGTCCTGGACCATTGCTGCCCTTCTGCATGATACCGTGGAAGATACCGGTGAGAGCCTCGATGTAATAAAAGAGCTTTTCCCGGATAATTTGGGTGTGGAAGTGGCTCACATCATCGACGGCGTCACCAAAATGAGCAATCCCCGTGACGGCAGCACCCGTGAAATGGACACCCTGCGCAAGATCGCCATGTTCCGCGATCCGGCGGTCTTCGTGGTGAAGCTGGCAGATAAAAGCCACAACCTGATGACCCTCCAATACATGTCGCGGGGCAAGCAGTGGCAAAAAGCCACGGAAGCCATCCGCGCTTATGGCAAGTTGGCAGGCATTCTCAATTGTTACCGCTGGCGCCGCTGGATTGAAGACATGGCTTTCCCATACGCCGAACCCGAGGCCTATAACAACGTCAAGGGGGAAATTGATGCTGACCCCCGCCTCAACCTGAATTTCATCCGCTATTATTTGGGCGAATTTGGGCACCTCTTCGACGAAGAGGGCATTGACGGCGCCGTCCGGTTTACCGTCAATGGTTACTGGCAAGCCTGGGATAAACTGCAGCGGATGGCAAGAGCCAGGCGCACATCCCTGGAAGACTTCTCTGCCGTGAACGATATCGTCAGCTTCAGGATGATCGTCAAGGAGAACGATGAAACCGCGTGTTACCGGCTGCTCTCGCGGGTCAACCGCTATTTCAGCAAGAATCTTGACCAGGACCGTTTCGATGATTACATCGCCTCTCCCCAGAATGGTTACCGGGCTTTGCAGGTAACCACCTGGCTGCCAGGCTCAGGCGCGGTCGAAGTTGCCATTACCACCGAAGAGATGGAAGGTGAGAACACCTGGGGAGTGATCTACGCGGTCAATCACGGCAAGGATATCAGCAAGTATTCCCCTGTTCAAATCCTCACCCCCTATGGCGGCACCCGCTTCCTGCAGGAAGGTGGAACGGTGTTGGATGGCGTGGCCGCCATTCAAGAGTTTTACCTGGATAAGATCAACAAGGTGCTGGTCAACGGGGAGGAAAGACACCTTTACGACACACTCAATCCGGGAGACATGGTCGAAGTGGTCACCGGGGGGGTGCACCAGGTTCCCCAGCAGGATTGGTTGAACCATTGTGATGTCACCACCGCCAGGCGCCTCAGGATCGTGCTCGCCACGGTTGGGCTGAAGGAAGCCAGCAAAAAAGGTCGCGAATTGATCCATCCCCTGCTTGCCCGCCGCGGCATTCTCGCCCTGGAAGACGTGGCATCCCTGGACAACAACCGGATCGAGCAAATGCTGGGGCTGCTGGCCTGTGCCAACCTGGACGACCTCTATTCAGCAATCGGCGGCGGTTCCATCCACTTGGAAGAGCTTGAAAACGCCCTTGACCTGGTAGGTATCTCCAAGACTGCCTTGGGTTGGATCACCGTGGAAGTTTCCGGTTCAAACACTTCCAACCGGCCGGGCACCCTGGCTTATCTGGCTGGTTTGGTCTCTGAGGCGGGAGGAAACATCATACACACTATCCACACAACTGCCGAAGACGGCAGTTTTTATCTCCGTCTGGTGCTGGCTGGTCTGGACGAATCGAGCAGGAACGACCTGCTGGATTTGTTCAACAAAAGCCGCTTCCCCCTCGATAAGGTCGAAATTGTCTGATTCCCATTCCCAGGCAACACTATAATCCCTCAACATATTTTTGTACAAGTTTTTCTGCAGATCTTTTCTATACGATAAAAAAAGCTTGTGCTACAATTGCGAAACATATCTGCATCTCAGTAAGTTTTATGAAGCTGATAACGGCAAACTGACCACCCACGGGATCCTTTGCGTTTCCAATTCGCATGATTTCGGGAAAAACCTAACCAGGATTAAAACGACCTATGACATTTAAGAAAGATCGTGCTTTTCTACTGTCCATTTTGTTTTCTCTGGTCGCGTTCTTTGCGGCCTTACTCCCACAGGTAGTTAACGCAAACCCAACCGCTCCGCAGAGTGTCGGCCCAGGTGTGAGCGCACCCACCCCGGATTTGAGCAACGCCAAGGTTCACGGCTACTTTTTCTACTCCAATACCTGCAGCCACTGCCTTGAGATTTTGGATGAGATCGTCGAACCACTCGAGCAGCAATACCCCGGACTAATTGACCTGCGCCTCTTGGAATTGGGCAATCCAGATTATTACCGTGCGATGCTGGCTGTGGAAGAATCCTTCAACATCCAGGCGCAAGATCGCGGACTTCCCACCGTCGTTTTAGGAGACCAGATCCTGATCGGAGAAATTCCTAACAAGGAAAACCTCAAAGCCACAATTGAAGCTGGATTGACGGGAGAAGGCACCGTCTTCCCAACCATTGAGGGCGTGGACCCGGATTTGATGATCTCCATTCCTGTGGATCAGACCCAACCTACTGAAGAAGTCTGCACCGCGGATAACCCCGAAGCCTGTGAGGTGGAAAATCCTATCTATGCCGCATATTTCTATCAGGTTGGCTGCAAGGAATGCAACATCGCCGATGCTGATCTGAAATATTTGCAAACCCTGTATCCACAGCTTGTGGTGGAAGAGTTCAACATCTATGAAAACACCCCGCTGGCAAACTGGATGGCAGAACGCACCGGTCGAAAGGCGGACTTGAAAGTCCCCGCACTCTTCATTGGCAACCGGGCTTGGATTGGGGAAGGTGAAATCACCTCCCAAAACCTTGAACCTGAACTAAAAAAACTGGAAGCCACCGGTTCGGAGGAGTTCTGGCTGGAATTTGACCAACAAACGGGTACCAACGCCCTGGTGGAGCAGTTTAAATCGACCGGATGGCTGGCAGTCGTTTTGGCAGGTTTGGTGGATGGACTTAACCCCTGCGCCTTTGCCACCATTGTCTTCTTTATCTCCTACCTGACGCTCAGCGGCAAGAAGGGCAAGGAAGTTCTCATCACCGGCGCAACCTTCACAATTGGCGTTTTCCTGGCTTACCTGGTAGTTGGTCTTGGTTTCTATAAAGTTCTTGATCTGGTCCGCGGCACTCTCTCCATCATCACTAAAATTGTTTATGGATTGACCGCGGTGCTCTGTTTGGTGCTGGCAGTCTTTAGCATCAAAGATTACTTCAAAGCCCGAAAGGGGGAGATTGAGGATATGTCTTTGAACCTGCCGGCTCCACTGCGCAAACGCATCAATGCCACCATCCGCGAAGGGCGCAAAGCCAGCAGTTACTACATTGGCGCTTTTGTAACCGGTATCTTGATCTCCCTGCTTGAGCTGGCTTGCACCGGGCAGATTTACCTGCCCACGATTATCTTCATGAGCAGCGTCCCGGAATTGCGCGGACAGGCGGTCGGATACTTGCTGCTGTACAATGTGATGTTCATTATCCCTTTGATCGTGGTTTTCATCCTGGCGTACTATGGCACAACTTCCAAGGATTTGACCAATTTCTTGAAGAAGCATGCCGCTCCGGTAAAACTGGGCATGGCAGCAGTTTTCCTGATCCTGGCGATCTGGCTGCTCGTATCGCTGTTTTCCTGAGCCGCATCTGTAAAAGCGGGCTTCATGCTGAGCACAGGGTGCCATTGTGATGGCATCCTGTTTTGTTTTCCGGTAGAGCTTTAATACCGCCCGTTATGATCCTGGTTTGATATTTCTGTTGGATTTATCCGCCGGTAGGTCGCAAAACCCGGTCAGTCTTGACTGGGTATCTGCCCCAGGGCTTTTTTGCGTGCTTTGGCGTACGCCGAGAACAGGTGGACGTAACTACCAGACAATTTCCCCTCAAATTCAGCCTGCTTGAGTGACTGGCGCAACTGGTTGGCTGTCTCAAAGGCTGGCAGGCACAAAAATGCTCTTCCCAGCTCAAACGTACTGTGAGCATCAGAGCCGGCCATCTTCCCTTTGCTGTGCAGATTGGCAAACTGGAGGGCTTTTTCGTTATAGCTTTTATGGATGCAGCGGGCATTAAAGACTTCGATCGCGTCCAGGTATGGCAGGATCGCTTCCAGTTCACCTGGCTCCCAACGCCCTCCACGGTTTGGGTCAAACGGGTGGGCAACGCTAATGAACGCGCCCTGTGCCTTGAGACGCTCCACCACGTCCATCGGTTTCAAGCCACTGGGAATTTCCTTGTTCATGAAATAGCCCAGGATTTCTCCCTGGGTGGTTTCAATTTCCTCCGCGGTTATCACCCGCCCGGGATCCATTTCCCTGGCTTTGAATGCCCCCTCAATCCGATTATGATCCGTAATGGCAATTCGGTCAATGCCTTTCTTCCGGCAGGCTGCCAGCAGATCTTCCAAGCGGACCAGGCTGTCGGGTGAATAAACAGTATGGCAATGAAATTCTGCCCGAACCAGGTTTTCTGTCACTCGATGTAAATCCTGGGAAGCCGGTCTGCCAGACCACACACGACTTCGTAGTTGATGGTCGACCAGCGGCGGGCAACTTCGTCCACGCTGATCGTTTCGGCATCTTGGCTTCCGATCAGCACCACTTCATCGCCCACTTTGGCTTCAGGTACATTGTCCAGCTGCAGCATGCTTTGATCCATGCACACCCGACCGACCACGTTCACGCGTTTGCCGCCCACCAGCACCTGCTGGTTGTCAATCCGGCGGAAGCCATCCCCATAGCCTATGGGCATCACGCCGATGCGTTCGTTCGCTCTGGTCACGTAAATGGAGCCGTAACTGATGCCGTGCCCGGTGGAATAGGTCCGCAGTGAGGTGATGCGCGCTTTCCAGGTCAGAGCCGGCTTAAAGTCCATGTCCAAGTGCATAGTTGGCGAAGGGGACATGCCAAAGATAGCATTGCCAGGACGCACCAAGTCATACCAGGCTTCCGGGAAATTGAACACCGCGGCAGAATTGGCGGCATGTACCAGATTCGGTTTCAAATTCTCAGCCTGCAATTCGTCCAGGAGTTTATTGAAAGCGGCAATCTGCAGCCGGGTGGAATCAACTTCCGGTTCGTCAGCCCGGGCAAAATGCGTGAAAATCCCGTCTACCGCGATCGGGCTATCCTGCAAAGCTCTCAGGAAGGGCGGAATTTCTTCAGGAAGCATTCCCAACCTGCCCATGCCGGTTTCCACTTTTACATGGGCATGCAGGGTGCCACCGTTGATGCGGGCATACTCAAGATAGCTGTTGGTCAATTCAGGGTCAATCAGCGAGACCACAATTTGCTGGTCGATGGCTTCTGGAATCTTGGCTGGTGGAGTGTATCCCAGCACCAGCAATTTGCATGAGATACCTGCCCGCCTGAGCGCCAGGGCTTCTTCAATCCTGGCGACGCCGCACCAGGTGGCTCCGCCCTGGATCGCTGCCTGAGCTGCCGGGCGGGCACCGTGCCCGTATCCATTGGCTTTAATGACAGCCATCACTTCCACGCCGGTCATGCGCTTAATGCGGGCGATGTTACTTTTGATCGCGGTCAGGTCAATTTCCAACCAGGTTGAGTAACTGTTGATATCCACAAGCGACAAGTATACCCTCCCAGTTTGCTGCTGACAAGCGCCCACGCGCAGCCGTGAGGTTTTGAGTTAATCAATCGCAGGGTACAATCTTCTTGTGATCGCGCCAAAATCCTCTCCTCATGTTCGTATCGGTGTCCGCAGTGCGAAGCCTCCCCTTGGGATCGAGCGCAGTTTCTGAGTGCAATCACCTTGATCATTCTATGCGAAGCGAAGAATCTGGCATTCGCCTATAACAAAAAAGTCCATAGGCCACCCATTCCCAATGGGAGGCGGTGCACCGCAAAGCATGGGACATGTCACGCACGTTTTGCAGTGCATGACCTATAACACAACCCTGTGTTAGCTCGTTTTGAGCAGAAGTCAGGTCATCCTGTATGTATCGATACTTTTATCCACTTCCTTCTGAAGCTTTGGTGATCGCTTTTATTCCTGAGATCATATTGGCAGGAGCTTGGTGATCCAACGACACACATCTGACATTTTTACAAGTGAATAACACGGTAAAAACAATAAACTCAAAAATCTTGACAGTAATCACAGAAAGTGATACATTATTGTTTCTTGTTCGATAGACAAGAGCAATATCATAGTTAGAGAAAGTGGAGTTTTAAGCATGTCAGAACGTTGTGTAGGTACAATCAAATGGTTCAGCGCCCCCAAAGGCTACGGTTTCATTGGTCAGGAAAGCGGCGAAGATATCTTCGTTCATTTTTCCGCAATTGAGATGGATGGTTACAAACGTCTCAAAGAAGGCCAACAAGTTGAATTTACCATCGAGGAAGGCCCCAAAGGAAAACAGGCCGCCAACGTGGTCATCATCGAGAAATAACTGTTTATTCCGAACAGAAAACAGACTGGTTGTCCAGTCTGTTTTTTTATCAGCCCATTCCCCCCACGACTTTCAGATCCCGGTATCATCCTCCTGATCGGATTGCCGCGGACATCCGTTCAACCGCTTCAACCAAAACCGACCTCTGTGTGCCAAAATTCAACCGGACGAAGTTGCGTCCTTCAATCCCATATTCAAGCCCATCATTCAAGCCGACTTTGGCTTTTTCGAGGAAGAAATCCTTATAACTTCCCTGGTACCCCAGCGCGCCGCAATCCAACCACGCTAAAAAAGTACCCTCTGGCAAGCTCATGCGCAGGCCGGGCAGTTTTACCGGCAAAGCTTGGTACAGCCAGTCCCGATTTGCCTGAAGGTACACCAGTAATTCCCGCAACCACTCTTCGCCATCTTTGTAGGCAGCCCGTGCGGCCGTCATCGCCAGGACGTCGGGATAGCCGATGATACCGTTCCGGACTTCGCTTACCTTGGCAGCCAGCTGCGGGTTTTGTGTGATCATCACCGAGGCATTCAACCCGGCAATGTTAAAAGTCTTACTGGGAGCCATAAAGGTCATTGTGATGGCTGAGACTTCCGGGGAGAGCGAAGCAATCGGGATGTGGTGACGGCCATCATACACGATGTCGCAGTGGATCTCATCCGAGCAGATGATCACATGATGGCGCAGGCAGATCTCTGCCAGTCGGCTCAGTTCCTCCCGGGTAAAAACCCGACCGGTGGGGTTCTGGGGGTTACACAAGATAAACGCCTTGACCTGGTGGTCAATAACTTGCTTCTCAAACAGGTCAAAGTCAATGGCATAGCTGCCATCACTGTTCCGAATTAACGGATTTTTGACACAGACCAGGCCGGCATTATTAGGTCCGCTGAAAAAAGGCGGGTAAGCGGGCGTATGAATGATGACCGCCTCCCCCGGCTTGCACACACTTCGGATGCCCAGGTTGAACCCGACCACCACGCCTGGCACATAACTGATCTGCTTTTCTTCAACCGTCCAGTCATACAGGCGTTGCATGCGCTCGACAACAATCCCGGCAAAATCCGCGGGAGGCAAGCCATACCCAAAGATGCCATGAGCCACCCTCTGGTGCAGGGCTTCCAGCACGGCAGGCGGGCTCTGGAAATCCATATCCGCCACCCACAGGGGCAGGACCCCATCAGGATACGCCTGCCATTTAACACATTCGCTCTGTCGTCGGTTATAAACCTGGTCAAATTTCATAAACTATCCTCTGTTGTCTTTTTACCTATCAATTCTAACAAGGTTTTCCTTGAACAAGGCGGGAATTGTCACAAGAACATTTACTGACCACTTCGTACAACTTTGGTATACTCATTCAAGGAAAATTCGTTATGAAATCCAAACTGACAGGATTCATCCAACTTACCCGTTTCAAGGAATATGTTTACTTTGTGGTTGCCACCACGCTTTATGGAATAGCGGCAGCGGGTGGGCAGTTCAACGGCAGGTTTGTGATAGTCTTGGTCGCCAACTGGCTTTCGGTTGGGTTCACATTTATGCTCAATGATATTGAAGATGCCCCCTACGATGCCATGATTGAGAACAAAGCCAACCGAAACCCCATTGCAAGCGGTCTGATTTCCACCAATGCGGGCAGGCAGGCAGCCTTCCTGGTCGGGCTGGTTTCCCTGATCCTTTATGCGCTGCTTGGCTGGAAAGTTCTCATTTTCGGGCTGCTTACTCTGGCGGTGGGCTGCCTGTATTCTTATCGGGGTTTCCGCATCCAAACCATCTCACTCCTCGATCTGGCTTCCCACGCCTGGCTTTTAGCCGGTCCCCTGACCCTGACGAGTTATTACACCTTTGCCGGTCATTCCACGCAAAAGATGCTATTTCCGTTCCTCTTTGTCATTTGCACCAGTTTATACGGCGAACTCTCCAACGAGTATCGCACGCTGGAAAACGACCATCCGGCAAAAGATCATCCCACAATCCTTTCCCTGGGAGTGAAAGCCACCCACATCCTGATCATCGTCCTGCTGACGGTTGGAATCATCTCAGGCGGGATCACCTTTTTCATCCAAAGGATCATTCCCCTATGGGTGCTTGCCTCGCTGATGGTTTTTTTCGCCATCCTGATTCTGCCCTCAATAATCAAATTGAGCCATTCCCAGAGTCCGCTGGAACTCCACCCACTCCACCCGCCCTTTTATAAACCGCTGGAAAAAGCCGCCGCCATAGCCCTGCTGATGTATTACCTGGCACCGATATTCCTGCGATTATTCAATTATTAAGGAATCTGCCATGAAAAACTCAACCGATTTGCCTGTTATCACCCTCCACGCGCCGGAAGGTTGGAGCGACTATCAGCTGCTTGACAGCGGGGATGGCAAAATCTTGGAACGATTCGGTCCGTACACCTTGATCCGCCCCAAACCTCAGGCAATCTGGTCAAAATCCCTGCCACAGGAAGCCTGGCAAAAAGCCCATGCCACGCTGCAGGAAGGGAACAATGAATATGGTGGCCAGTGGAAGCTGCTCAAGCCGATGGAAAAATCCTGGGAAATGACCTACAAAACTCTGCGCTTCCAGTTACAATTGAGCAGCTCCAGGCATATCGGCGTCTTCCCGGAGCAAGCCAGCCATTGGGACTGGCTGACGCAGCGCATTGAGACTGGGCGAAAACCCATGAAGGTATTAAATCTCTTTGGCTATTCCGGCCTGGCAACCTTGGCAGCGGCAAAAGCCGGTGCGGAAGTCACCCACGTGGATGCCTCCAAGCATGCCCTCACCTGGGCAAGCTATAACCTTAAACTTTCGGGTCTGGCGGATAAACCTGTGCGCTGGATCGCTGAGGACGCTTTGAAATTTGTCAAGCGTGAAGTCCGCCGCGGCAGCACCTATGATGGGCTGATCATGGATCCCCCTAAGTTTGGACGCGGCTCTTCCGGGGAAGTGTGGGATTTCTTTAAGAAGATGCCGGAATTGTTGGAGGCAAGCAGGTCACTTCTGTCCAAAGACCCCAGTTTCATTATTCTGACGGCTTATGCCATCCAGGCTTCTGCAGTTATCACCGCCCAAGCGGTTCAGGAAATTGTTGGAAATACCGGAAACCTGGTCTGCGGAGAGCTTGTCCTGGTGGAAGAAAGCGCCGGGCATATTCTCTCGCAGGCTTTGTTCTCCCGCTGGACTTCTGAAAAATAATGGCCTCTGATTAAAGGTTATTGACCTGGAACCTGGGCTTGCCTTGGTATCTGCTCGACCAACACCCGGTCAACTCGCCGTCCGTCCATGTCAACCACTTCAAAGCGGTAGATGTCCCATTCAAAAGCCTGCCCGACCTTGGGAATACTGCCAAGCTGATTCATCACAAACCCGCTGAGCGTCTGAAAGCCAGCGCGGTCCTCGTCCGGCAAGGCGTCCACATCCAATATTTCTTTCAGTTCATCGATGGCGATCAAACCATCAAACAGCCAGGAACCATCTGCCCGCTGGACAGCATCCTGATCCTGATCGTTAGCGTCCAGAGGGATATCCCCCACAATCGCTTCAAGCACATCATACAGGGTGACCATGCCCTGCACGCCGCCATACTCGTCGATGACCAGTGCCTGATGGATGCCGGAGCTGCGGAACTGTTCAAACGCCTTCAAAGCCGGCATGTTTTCAGGAACGAAAAGCGGCTCACGGATATGCTCCTCAACCTTGAAATCAGCCGACTTGATGTCGACCCCGATCAACTCCTTAACGTTGACCATGCCGAGAACTTCGTCCAGATCTCCCCGGGCAACCGGGATGCGGGAGTACTCACTGCTCATCAGTTCATGGACAATCGAATCATGGTCATCTTCTATGTCAATCCACACCACGCCAGTGCGGGGAGTCATTAATGCGTCCACGCGCCTTCCACCCAACCGGAACACACCGGAGACCATTTCCTCTTCCGCCTGCTCGAATATTCCAGTTTCACGACCTTCTTCAATCAAGAGCTTGATTTCTTCCTCTGTGACCACGGGTTCTGGGCTGGGTTTAATCCCCAAAAGCTCCATGCCCAGTCCGGTGGAGGCAGTTAACAAGTTGACAATCGGGCGGGTGATTTTGGAGAGTGTTTTCATAAATCCGGAAAGACGGATCGCGACCGCTTCAGGGTTGTTCAATGCCACCTGCTTTGGCAGGAGTTCCCCCAGCACCAGGGAGAAATACGTGATCAGCAGGACTACAATCACCAGGGCAACCCCATCAGCCGACCCGCCAAACCATCCAATTCTGTGAAACAGGTTAGCCAAGGGCAGTGCCAGACGAGCGCCGCCAAAGGCACCAGAGAGGATGCCGATCAGGCTGATCCCGACCTGGACGGTGGATAGAAACCGGTTGGGCGTTTCGAGCATCTTCAAGGCGGTTTTTGCCCCACTTTGCCCCTCATCGCCCTTCTGTTCCAGGCGGGTCTTTCTGGAAGAGACCATGGCGAGTTCATACATGGCAAATAAACCGTTCAGCAGTATTAAGACTAGAACGATTATGACTTCAATCCATGTTGACATCATTGACCCTCAGGTATCTTTCAGGTAACCAGTTCCGCAGGGAGGAAGTCCGTCCGATTGTGGTACATAAGCACAACCTCATCCTCAATCAGATCAAAGCGGGTGATACCACAATTATTATACATAATCTCGTAAGGCAGGGGTTTCTCCCCTTGGTAGTTCAAATCCAGGCTCAAGAGCACTCGGAACATATAAGAGAAGAAAGCCCCGTGGGTAACAACAGCCACTCGGTCTTCTGTGCCGGCGTGGCGGTCTTTCAGGAATTCCACCATGCGGTGAGCCCTTTCCATACGGATAGCGCGTTCTTCCCTGCCGCCGCGCCACCAGCCCCCCTCGGAAATTTCAGCGAAAAGGTGAAGATTCGGGTAGTTCTGATTTAAATATCCCCGGTCGCGGCCGTGCAGGATCTGGTAAGTCTTGACCCCATCAACTTCATCTTCCAGGTATATCCCGCCCAACTCATGCAGATCAGGCACACCAACGAGGGGAATGCCAAGCCGTTCCGAAAGGATCGCACCGGTTTGCACAGCCCGCTCCATTAAGCTGCAGTACATGTGGGTTATGCCAAAGCCCCGCCGATTTTGCCAGTCCAGCCTGCCTTCCGGGGCGTCCGCATGCTCGACCGCGAGGAATTCCGAAAGCAGGCGTGCCTGCTCCTTTCCCTGCTCAGTGAGTAAAGGGTCGGCGATCCTGTAATCCACGTAGGCGTCTTGTAACCAGATGGCATTGTTTTCTGATTGTCCGTGACGGATAAAATATAGCTGCATGATTTCTCTAAGGGTAATATTATACCTGTAAAACCTGCTGACTTCTCTCAACCTGCAACCCGGGTCAGCAATTCCCAGTATGGAAAAGCTCTTTGGGAATTCTGGCAAGCATTGCCTCAACATGCCTTTCCAGTGTGCACAAAAGCAGTGCACACCCTATGAGAATCAAAATATAGAGGGTGTGCCCTTCTGTGGAGCACACCGTGGCACTTGGAAAATCTGGCAAACTCCCTCAATATTCCTATCTCTTTCGTTCAAACGAAGCGTGTTTCAAGCGGTTTAGACCGTTTAGATGAGATAAGCCTTGTCAGGCGTTACTTGATTTACGAAAATTACTTTGGATGAACTTTGACAAGTTCATATTGAGAATTGCTGAGCCTGGGTAGACCCATTGGATTGTGTAAAGCCCTTAAACAACCATTTTGCTCGATTCGATCCAATACCAATGAATCTATAAAAACGTCAGAAGATATGAGCGGTGAAAGATACTGAATTCATTCTTAATCCCACTCACGCCAAAACTAAAAGTAATCATGCTGTTCTGGTTTTACACAACGTCCCACTTAATTGGTCATCTTCGTCCGGGCGCAAGTGGTATAATCTCCCCGCGTGGAAATTATGGACTTACCTATTCAAGAAAAACTCGATACCATCCTTGAGCACTTTGCTGTGCTTGATCATCGGCTGGCGGAAGCCGGCGCGGATTATCAACTCGTAACAGAGCTCTCCAAAGAACGCGCCGAGCTGGAACCGGTGGTGAACCTGGCACAGCAGTACAAATCCACCCAGTCCAGGATCACGGAAACCGAAGATCTGTTGGGGTCGACCGAGGGAGAGATGCACGAGTTGGCACAAGCAGAACTGGACGAGCTCTCCAGCGAGTTGGAGCGTATCCAGAGCGAGCTTAAAGCTTTGCTAGTTCCCAAAGACCCACGCGACAACCGCAACGTCATCATGGAAATTCGGGCAGGCACCGGCGGAGACGAGGCCGGTTTGTTCGCCTCTGACCTGCTGCGCATGTACCTGCGTTATGCCGACCTGCACAATTACAAAACTGAAATTATGTCCTCCAGTGAAACCGGCATCGGCGGTTACAAAGAGGTCACCTTTTCAGTCAAAGGCAAAGGCGCCTACTCCCGGCTAAAATTTGAATCAGGCGTGCACCGTGTTCAGCGGGTGCCCGAGACAGAATCCCAGGGGCGCATTCACACCTCCACAGTGACTGTGGCAGTGCTGGCTGAGGTGGAAGATGTGGAAATTGACATTCCTGACTCGGATATCCAGGTGGATGTGTACAAATCCGCCGGCGCTGGCGGGCAAAACGTCCAAAAGAACATGACCGCCGTGCGCATCACCCACCTGCCTACTGGCATGGTGGTTGCCTGCCAGGATGAGCGCTCACAGCTCCAGAACCGCCTGCGCGCCATGGGTGTGTTGCGCGCGCGCCTGTACGAAATTGAGCAGCAGAAGCGCCAATCCGAGCAGGATGCCACCCGCCGTTCACAGATCGGCACGGGTGAGCGCTCTGAAAAGATCCGCACCTACAATTACCCCCAGTCCCGCGTGACCGACCACCGCATCAACCTGTCTTCTTACAACCTGGCTGGCGTAATGAATGGCACCGAGTTGGACACTTTCATCAACGAATTGCAGCTGGCAGACGAGGCTGACCGCCTGGTTAACTTTGAGACCAATGACTGATGCCTGCCTCAACGATCTGTTAACTCAGCTTTCCCGCAAGCTATCCAATTATCCCGACCAACCCCGCGAAACCGCGTTGGTTCTGCTTGCGCATCTCCTGGATCACCCCAAGACCTGGATAGTCGCCCATCCCGAAGCCAGACTGACCCGGGTGCAGGCAGATCAGGCCGAAGCCCTGGCAGACCGGTTGCTGGCAGGTGAGCCGCTGCCCTATCTGACCGGTGCGCAGGAGTTTTTCGGGCTGCCATTCAGCGTCACCCCGTC
>JBAQMM010000240.1:0-4029 GCA_049302815.1 Anaerolineaceae bacterium
ATTGCTTGACACTTATAATATATTCACATAGAATCTAATGTTAATTTTATCTGAATATATTAAGGAAGAAATTATGCTTAATAAAACCTCCCCTAAGCCGTTGTATGAACAACTTGATGAAAAAGTGCGTTCTTTTATTGATAAAGAAGAATGGGAACCCAATAGCCCCATTCCATCCGAAAATATATTGAGCCAAACATATAATGTTAGTAGAACGACAGTACGTAAGGTTTTAATCAATCTTGTGAATGAAGGTCTTCTCTTCCGTGTCCAAGGCAAAGGCACATTTGTGGCTGAGCCAAAAATCACCGCCAAATCGTTAGCTTATATGGGTGTGCGTGAGCAGTTGGAGCGAATGGGATATAAGACGACTACAAAGCTGATAAGCTTCAAACAGGTAAAGGCTGACACGCGGCTAAATAACATTATGGATGTCAAAATTGGAGATGAACTGCATTTTATTGAACGCCTGCGATTAATTGAAGGGAATCCAATCAGTCTCCATCGATCCTATATCCCCAAAGTGCTCGCGCCTACTCTCACCAGTGAACGTTTTGAAATTGAACAACTTTGTGTAATTCTTCAACAGGAGTTCGACCTCAAACCCACCATTGTGACCGAAACCTTGGAATCAGTCCAAGCCACTAAATTAGAATCAGATTTGCTGGACATCGAAAGGAATTACCCACTGCTAATGCTGGAGGACATTAATAAAACAGCTACTGGTCGGGTATATGAATATACTAAGGTGCTGTTCCGGGGAGATAAAATCAAACTCAATTTCGAATATAGAGAAGGGGTCAGAAAACAAGTATAAATGGGTTGCCCGAAATATTGGTAAATGGAAAAACCTCCATCAGAATTGTTTGAGAGTAAATCCAAATATTACCAGGGCAAAGCGTCTGACGACGAGCATCTGGAGTTACCCTGAAGGCGGAGACCCCCAAGAATCCCACCTATGGGACAAAATGGCTTATGCATCAATCGGGAAATCCATCCCATGATGTAGAAAGTGCCCAATGGACGACATTTTTCGCTTGAGATTATGAAAGAGGAGATAAATATGAAAATTGCAGCAATTACAGACGATGGAAAAACCATCAGCCAACATTTTGGCCGCGCGCCTTACTATCTAGTACTCACGATTGAAGAAGGAAAAATTGTAAACCGTGAAATGCGCAATAAGATGGGACACAATCAATTCAGCGACCAGCCTCATGCAGAGGAATCTCAAGGCGCAGGACATGGTATGGATACTGCCTCACACGAGAAACACGTCAGCATGGCGGGGACAATTGCAGATTGCAAAACCCTGTTGTGTGGTGGGATGGGCATGGGTGCTTATGAAAGCATGCGCCGTCTCAATATTCAGCCCGTCGTAACTGATTTGCAAGACATCGATGTCGCTGCTCAAGCGTTTATCGATGGAAAATTAGTTGATCACACCGAATTGCTACATTAGTTCATTATTTTAGTTATACTTATAGAGACGGCTTCGACTGTCATTAGTGAGAGTTCCTTTTTTTTGGTCTTGCCAAACTAATGATGATCGGAACTCTCCTTTTTTGTCCATTCCTTTTCTATGAACTTTTGATACTGTAACGCGAATCTGCTAGGAAAAAAATCGGGTGTCATAACTGGTATCATTAGAGTGCTTGCCAGGGCGGTTACCTGGTGATATTATGAAATTCTCGGAGAAAAATATTGGACTCGCTTTCGAAGCGTACGCGCACACGTTACCTGTTAACCTTGCTGATCCTCATCACGATCCCATGTTATATTTTGGGGATAGTCTTGTTGCGGCTAAATCAAGGTCCGCTGGCAGCAACGCCCACACCCTCCATGACACCTACCATTACGCAAACCACCACGGTCACATTGACGCCCTACCTCACGCGTACATCTACGATCACCCCCACGATCACTGAGACGCCCATTCCGACGCTGACACGAACTTATACGCCGACTCCCACGGAAACGGATATGCCGGTTGGCACTCCTGAGCCGATCACAACGCTAACACCACCAGATTCAGAGCCTTAACAAGATGCCTATGACCTACGATCTATTACCCCATTTACAAAAAATGCTGTCCGCGCCGGGACTTTCAGGATATGAGGACCCCATCCGCGGCATTATCCAGGAAGCTTGGGAGCCTTTGGCTGATCAATTCAGCGTTAGCCGGGTTGGCAGCTTGCACGCGCTCAAACGCGGTGATGCCCCGGAACCCCGCCCTAAGGTGATGCTTTCCGCGCACATGGACGCCATTGGTTTAATGGTTACCGGCATCGAGCAAGGGCTGCTGCATATTACCCAGGTCGGCGGTATCGATGCCCGCGTTTTACCTGGGCAGATGGTAACGGTACACGGACGCAAAGACTTGCAGGGCATGGTGGTTATGCCGCCGGCTTTTTTGTTGCCATCTGAGGCAGGCAATGGACCGCTGGCAATCAACTACCTGCTGTTGGATACCGGATTACGTCCGACGGAAGTTCAGGAATTGGTGCGGGTCGGTGATGTGGTTTCGTTCGCACAACCCCCGCTGGAATTGACTGGTGAGACCATGGCAGGTCACACACTGGATAACCGTGCTTCAGTAGCTGCTGTAACGTTCTGCCTGGATTTGCTGCGGCGGCGCAAGCACGCCTGGGATGTGTGGGCGGTTGCCACCAGCCAGGAAGAAATAGGCGAGGCGGGTGCTTCCTCCTCAGCGGTGGAGATACAACCGGATTTTGCAATTATCATTGACGTGACTTTTGCCAAAGGTCCGGGCAGTTCTGAATGGCGCACGTGTGAGCTTGGCAAGGGCATCACTCTTGCCTGGGGACCCAATATCCATCCTGCGCTGTTTAACGCTATTACCAATATTGCTGACGAAGTAGACATTCCCTACACCCGTGAACCGGCACCCAACATGACCGGCACAGATACCTATGCCATCCAGGTGGTTCAGCAGGGCATTCCCTGCCTGCTGATCGGTGTGCCTCTCCGCTATATGCACACACCGGTAGAGCTCGTTTCTCTCAAAGATATCCGTAGAGCAGGGCGTCTGATGGCAGAATTCATCAGTGGACTGCCGGTTGACTTTATGACAACGATTAACTGGGAATAAGCAATGAGCAAAAAACAACAAGCAAATGCAAATAAAGCACCTGAAATCGGTCAGGAACAGGTAGACCTGTTGACCTGCCTTTGCAATGCCTTGGCGATTTCGGGAGATGAACAGGAAGTAAGGCAGATCGTGCTGGAACAGATTCAGCCCTTCGTTGATTCGGTGGAAGTCGACGTGCTCGGTAACGTTCTGGCGACCAAAACGGGTCGGGGCGAAAACCGGGTGCGCGTGATGGTTGCCGCACATATGGACGAAGTCGGCTTTATGCTTACCAAGGGGGAAGAAGGTGGACTGTTTGAATTTGCGGTCGTGGGCGGCATTGATGAGCGCCAGCTGGTTGGCAAGCATGTGATCGTCGGACGTGAGCATGTGCCGGGGGTGATCGGCGCCAAGGCGATCCACCTGACCACGCCCGAGGAACGTCGGAGCACCCTGAAAGT
This sequence comes from Anaerolineaceae bacterium, assembly GCA_049302815.1. Classification (GTDB taxonomy): domain Bacteria; phylum Chloroflexota; class Anaerolineae; order Anaerolineales; family Anaerolineaceae; genus Mesolinea. The sequence continues at coordinate 3,553 of JBAQMM010000240.1, forward strand.
GGACCAGCTGCGGATTGACCTCGGTCCGGAAGGCAGCGGGCGAGCCAAAATAGGTGACCGGGCTGGTTTTGGCACCCACCTGGAAGTGCTGGGCCCGAGCATCCGTGCCAAAGCCCTGGATGACCGTCTGGGTGTGATCAACCTGATTGAACTGGTGAAACATGCCCCGGAAAATATCGACCTGCTGGCAGCCTTCACGGTGCAGGAAGAGGTCGGGCTGCGGGGGGCGCGGGTGGCAGCCTACCGCTTTGACCCACAGGTGGGCATCGCGCTTGACTCCACGCCAGCCAACGACCTGCCCGCTTACGACGTAGACGAAGAAAACAGCCGTTATAATACCTGCCTGGATCATGGTCCTGCCATTTACCTGATGGATGGTGCCACGATCGCGGATCGAAGACTGGTAGATTGGCTGGTAACAAACGCAGAAGCCGAGGGGATCCCCTGGCAGTACCGCCAACCCAACCTGGGTGGCAC